>CAYLVF010000137.1:0-6853 GCA_964387045.1 uncultured Melioribacter sp.
TTAACCAATATTTTAACATTCCGTCCGAATCAATTTTCCCTTTAAGTGAAACAGCAAAATCACGCGAAGGAACAATCCCCCTAAGATCCATTATGGTTTTTCCAAGAAAACGATTCCCCCAAATTTCTTCGGAGACTTCAAAAGCCGGCGTTGGTTGAATCCCAAAAATAAAATCACTGCCGTTGAAAATGTTGACCCATTTTAAGTATGCATCTTTTACATATACACCGATTTTATTGTTGCTCGTGTTAGATTCTTGATCGGCTTCCAATCTAAATCTTGTTGTAAACTTTGATGAGATATTATAATCATAAGTAAAGTAGATTCTTCTGAATTGAAATCCATTTACATCTTTCAGCCCTCTGCTTGCCGTATTTTGTAAAGAAGTTATGCCGGTATCACGCAATGCATTATAGAAATAATCACCGAACATATAACCGGAAATTCTACCTTTGTTTGTTACTTCTTGTGCCGGGATTGAAATAAAGGAAGTAATTACTAGTAGTGAAATGAACAATAGACTTTTATTGAATACTAAGTAATTGGAGAAAGTATACAATTCTTTTATTTGTTTTGATAGGTAAATAAAGTGCACTATTAAAAATATTTTTTTTTGATTGCATCAAATTTAGTTAACATTTTGTCACTACCAAATATTTTTTTAAGTAAAAAAAATTTTTACAGGTACCTGCCCATTTTTGAATTCCCTTCAAAAACTCGGAAACAGCATACCCATGCTTCTTAATAATTTATTAACATTTGCATAATAATGAGCTAATATTAGCCCGGTATTTTTGTTCTCAAAAATAGAGCAGCTTGAGATTGTTTATTATGTATAACATTCTTATCGCTTTAATGCTAAATGTAACCGCGAGCGAATTCAAAAAATGTACGGAAGAAGATTCCGGTTATGCAGTAATTTATTCTTACTCACAAATTATTTATGATGATGGGATTGACAGAACTCAATACTTTCCTTTTGATATTTTTGATCTGAGTGGAAAACAAATATTAAGTGTGAGTTATAATTTTGATTCCCCTGCAGTAGTTAAATTACAAACCGGAAAATATTTAATAAAATTATTGAATCTGAAAGGTGATGCAATTTCTCACCGAATCTCCATCGAGAAAGATTCAATGAAAAACTTCTCATTTACAGAATAAACCCGGACTTCTTAATTCGTTACAAGAAATTAGGTATAAGCCAAAGTTGTGTTGACCAAACAACCCACTTTTTCAACCCACATTTTCTACTTCTTTAGTATATTGGATTTATAACAATTCAAAAAAGTGACAACATGGCAGAAAAATCAAAGCTCTGGTATCTGGAAAATTTCAATCTCTTCAGCAATTTATCTAAGGAAGAGATGATGAAACTGAATAGTTTGGTTAAAGACCGGCAGGGTTAAAATCTCAAAGTACCTTTCCGATGGCAGCGAAAAAATTATTGCAATTATCAATCCGGGTGAAATATTCGGCGAAATGGCTTACTTCGATGAAGAAGAACGTAAAGATTATGCCGTTACTCTTGAACCTTCATTAATTTGTGCAATCAATAAAAACGAATTTGCAGAGTTTGTTCAAAAAAATCCTGCTCTAAATCTTCGTCTGACAAAACTATTTGGTCTAAAACTTAAAAACTTTTCTGAACGGATTGAGGATTTGATATTTAAAGACGCCAATCAAAGAATCATTTCTTTTTTAATTAGATATGCCGAGAAAAACGGGAAAAAAATAGGAGAGCAAATTTTCGTAAAACCATTTCTTAAACATCAAAATATCGGTCAGCTTTGTAAAATGCACTTATCAGACTTTCATTGGCTTTTCTCCGGCAATTCAAATAATAAGAGGGTCAGTGTGAGATAAATCAAAAACAGACAAAATATTTTGGCACGGACTGATTTTGAGAGATTCTTATCCTATTTGTGGTTATTTTTGAATAAGATTTTCCGAATATTAGGTGATAATTTGACAGCTAATATTAATAAATCCATTCTACTTCTATTATTAATTACCCTCCCGGTTCTTGCACAAAGTACTTCTCAAACTGCACCTCTAATGATTGACTTCGGATATGGCAAATCTGCTTATGCAAATGTCAAAACGGAACAATATCTTTTCTTTTATAAGATTCCAAACTTAGAATGGCACAATGGTAATTTTAGTTATCAGTCTAATATTAACTTAGAATTTATTGAGGAAGGGAACACTTTTACTTATCTATTGGGTTTAGCTCCTTTATTCAGATATGATTTTATTATTGCCGATACAAAATTATTTGTGAAAGGTGGAATCGGGTTCAATTTTATAAACAGTAATTCAATCGGCAGGAGAAATATCGGCGGTAATTTTATTTTCAGCGATATGATTTCAGTAGGTATTAATTTAATTAGAAAAAAAGATTATACAATTGAAATCAGTTATATGCTTAGACATCTCTCAAATGCCGGATTCTTTTCTAACAATGAAGGATTTAATTCACAGTATATTGTATTTTCATTCAATTTATAACACTTACAAATCAAACCTATCTCCGAATCAAACACAAAAAAAACAATTATAAATTTTCTAAAACATTCTTGTGAATTGAATGTGATTCATTATCAAACAAAACTATTCTAACAAGTTTGATATTATTCAAAATACTTGTTGTATCAATAATTGCTTTTATTGCAACTTCAGCAGCTTCTTCAATTGGATAACCAAAAATTCCGGTGGATATTGCAGGGAACGCAATTGAGTTTACATTATAATTCTCAGCAACTTTTAACGCGTTCACATAGCAATTTCGTAAGAGAATATCTTCCGGTTTATCAATTCCATAAACCGGTCCTAAACAATGGATAACAAATTTATTCGGGAGTTTATAAGCTTTAGTAATAACAGCTTCCCCCGGTTTAATTGGAGCTAAAGGTTTACATTCTTCGGCAAGCTCAGGTCCGGCTGTTCTATGAATTGCACCGGCAACACCACCGCCAGGCATTAATTGTGCATTAGCAGCATTTACAATTGCATCGCAATCCTCTTGTTTTGTAATATCACCTTGAAGAATTTCAATTACTTTTTCGTTAGAATTATAAAGCATTTTTAGAGACTCATTTATGCAACGAATTTTAACTGTTATCCATAAAATATAATTGCTATGCTACATTTTCCAATTCAAGTGTTTGATCATTATGTTCAATTGAAGATAAGAATATTGTATTAGGACATTTTTCTCTTACCCGCTGGAAGGTATATTCTGTTTCTGCAATAAATACCAAGTGATTATTTTTATCGAAGTAGAGGTTGTTAGAATACATGCTTTGCAAATATTCTATCTCTTCTTTAATTTCATTTTTCAACCAGAAAGCTTTGTAAGCTGCCATTTGAAGAAAATCAACACTTGCACCGTATTCATTAAGCAGTCTGTATTTCATTACATCAAATTGAAGTTCTCCAACGACTCCGATAACTTTTTTGTTACCGAGATTTTGTGTGAATAACTGAGCAAGACCTTCGTCTGTTAAAAACTTAATTCCTTTTTCCATCTGTTTTGATTTGAAAGGATCCGTATTACGAACCACTCGAAAAACTTCGGGCGAAAATCTCGGTATACCTTTGAACATAAACAACTCCCCTTCCGTGAGAGTATCGCCAATATTAAAAATTCCCGAATCATACAAACCGATTACATCACCGGGGAATGCCTCATCAATCAATTCTTTACTTTGAGCCATAAAAGATGCCGGATTGGTAAACTTGAGCTGCCGGTTTAATCTAACGTGATGATAAAATTTATTTCGTTCAAATTTTCCGGAACAAACTCTTAGGAATGCGATTCTATCTCTGTGCTTAGGATCAAGGTTTGCGTGAATCTTAAATACGAACCCGCTGAAATTTTTATCACCCGGTTTAACGATTCCATCGGTTGTTTCTCTTTCAACCGGCGAAGGGGAGATTTCGACAAAAGTATTCAATAATTCTTTAACACCAAAATTATTCAATGCACTGCCGAAAAAGACCGGTGCAAGATTACCTTTAAGATATTCATCAACGCTGAAGTTTTCATATACACCGTCAATTAGTTCAATATCATACCGTAACTTTTCTGCATCGGCACCAAATGTTTCATCCAATTCGGGATCATTTATATCTTCGAATATTTTTGTTTCTTCTTCTACTTTTGTTTTGTTCGATTTGAAGAAAGTGAATTGGTTCTTATAAATATTATAAACGCCTCTAAATTGAATTCCCTTCCCCATCGGGTAAGTTAAAGGACGAACTCTTATTGATAATTTTGATTCGAGTTCATCTAATAATTCTACCGGGTCTTTCCCCTCGCGGTCTAATTTATTTATAAAAATGATAACCGGTGTATTTCTCATCCGGCATACTTTCATTAATTTTTCTGTTTGTTCTTCAACCCCTTTCACAGAATCAACAACAAGAATAACACTATCAACAGCTGTTAATGTTCTATAAGTATCTTCGGCAAAATCTTTGTGCCCCGGTGTATCAAGCAAATTGATTTTATGATGATTATAATCAAACGAAAGTACTGAAGTAGCAACCGAAATGCCTCTCTGTTTTTCTATTTCAAGAAAGTCGGAAGTTGCTGTTTTTTTAATCTTATTAGATTTTACCGCACCGGCAATTTGAATAGCACCGCTGTATAAAAGAAGTTTCTCGGTTAAAGTCGTTTTTCCCGCATCGGGGTGACTTATAATTGCAAATGTTTTACGTCTGTTTATTTCTGAAATTTCATTCATTTTTTACCAAGTTTTAATAATTATTTTTTAGGGAGTTAGATTAACTAGATTTTGGCTGCGGAGTTTTTACCAGCTAAATAGGACTGGTTGGATATGTGTTAGTTAAAAGCATTGGCAAAGATACTAAAATTTGCGATGTTCTAAAGATTTTTTTTTCTCTATAAAATCCATAGTTGATGAAATAATTTTATGACAATTTTCGACACAATTTACATTTAGTAAGAGTATTTGAAAAGTTTTATATTGCAATTACTTTACAGTAAAAATGATGGCATATATGCAAAAAGAAATTCAAATCAAAAAATTCATTACAGATACTCTAAGAAATGAAGACCGCATCTGGAACAAAGAAAAAACCGAACTAAACCAAACTCTCCTTTTCGATCTGCTCGATAAAATTGATGAAAAAATTTTGGATACAGATTAAATGTACGTAAACAAAACCGAGATGGCTGATAATAAATACGGAATAAGCAAAGAGGATCAAAAATTAACGGATGATTTTTATAAAGATTAAAAACAGCTATGTCAAAAAACAAAAAAGAAATAACAGTAAGAGACGAAATTACGGAGTTTTTACTCTATACTTCACCTTCCGGAGATATTAAAGTAGAAGTATATCTTTATAATGAAAATATTTGGCTCACACAGGAAAAAATTGCTGAGCTTTTCGGCGTTCAAAGACCGGCGATAACAAAGCATTTAAAAAATATTTTTTCTGAAGATGAATTGGAAGAAAATTCAGTTAGTTCCATTTTGGAACATACTGCCTCCGACGGAAAAAATTACAAAACCAAGTTTTATAATCTAGACGCAATAATTGCAGTCGGCTACAGGGTAAACAGTAAAAAAGCAACTCAATTTAGAATTTGGGCAACAAAAACTTTAAAAGAATACATTATAAAAGGATTTGTTTTAGATGACGACAGACTGAAAAACGGAAGATATTTCGGGAAAGATTATTTTCGGGAATTGCTTGAAAGAGTCCGCTCAATTCGTGCAAGTGAAAGAAGAATTTACCAGCAGTTAACCGATATTTTTGCCGAATGCAGTATTGACTATGACCCGAATTCAGAAATAACTAAAAATTTCTATTCTATGGTGCAAAATAAATTCCACTATGCTATTACCGGAAAAACCGCTGCGGAAATTATTTACGAAGAAGCTGATAAAGCTAAACCTTTTATGGGATTAAAAACTTGGAAGAACGCGCCGAAAGGAAGAATTCTTAAATCCGATACGGCGATTGCTAAAAATTATTTAACAGTAACTGAAATAAAAAAACTTGAAAGAACTATCTCAGGTTATTTTGATTACA
This sequence comes from uncultured Melioribacter sp., assembly GCA_964387045.1. Lineage (GTDB taxonomy): Bacteria > Bacteroidota > Ignavibacteria > Ignavibacteriales > Melioribacteraceae > SURF-28. The sequence continues at coordinate 6,070 of CAYLVF010000137.1, forward strand.
TCGAAAGACTAATCGAAAACCGTAGAATTTTTACAATGGAGGAAATCGCCGAATCGGTTAACAGATTTTTGGAATTCAATCAGTATAAAATACTCGATGGTAAAGGAAAAGTTTCTCACAAAGAAGCTGAACAGAAAGCATTTACCGAGTATGATGAATTTAATAAAACACAGGAGATAGAATCAGACTTTGATCGGGAAGTAAAAAAATTATTGGAGCAAAAAAAGAAAAAGTAATTCTGGAAATTCTGGTCTAAGTTCTTCAGATACCAATAGTAATATTAATACTTTCCATTCTTTACAATTTTGAAGAGTAACAACATCTCTCTCCCTATCTGCTCAACCCGTTCATTATATTTTTCTTCTTCTAAAGGAGTGTTATCAAATTCTTTGGGATCATCATATCTAATTGGAAATCTTTTTTCTGCTCCGAATACAACGGGACAATTTTCATCAGCATCCGAGCACGTCATAATCGCAGCAAAATCTTTTTGCGGATTGAATGAATCGGAATAAACTTTTGAGAAACATTCAACCGGTTCTTTATCATCTGAATAATAAACAAGGTAAACCGGGTTATCCGAATCATCTTGTTTTTCAATTTTGAATCCGGCTTTCTGCAAGGCTCTTACTGCACGAGGATTAAATGCGGTTGCTTCAGTTCCGCCGGAATAACATTTTATATTCGGAATATTGTAATATTCTGCTGCGGTCTGTGCCCAAATTTGACTGATGTGGCTGCGCCGCGAATTATGTGTACAGATAAATGTAAGATTTATTTCTTT
>CAYLVF010000138.1:0-6821 GCA_964387045.1 uncultured Melioribacter sp.
TTCTGTGCTCTTTCAACCGACCTAGTAATAAGAGGATGTTGAATTACTTCACCATCTTCTAAACCAATTTTACTCATCACCGAAGCAGCTCGGTCGCTGCCAAACAACCTCATCAAATCATCTTCCAGCGAAATGAAAAACTTTGAAGTACCCGGATCACCTTGACGACCGGCACGACCTCGTAATTGTCTATCAATTCTTCTTGATTCATGACGTTCGGTACCTAAAATAAAAAGTCCACCCCGATCTTTAACACCGGCGCCTAATTTAATATCTGTACCACGACCTGCCATATTTGTTGCAATTGTAACTGCACCCGGTTGCCCGGCGTGTGCAACAATTTCGGATTCATGCTTATGTTGTTTCGCATTCAAAACATTATGCGGAACACCTTGTCGTTTCAACATTCTGCTGATTGTTTCCGACACTTCAACGCTTGTAGTACCAACTAAAACGGGTCTTTGAGCCTCTCTTAAATCTTTTATTCGTTCAATAACAGCATTGTATTTTTCTCTTTTGGTTCTAAAAATTGCATCATCTTCATCATCTCTAACAACGGGTTTATTCGTAGGGATTACGACTACTTCTAATTTATAAATCTCGAAAAATTCACCTTCTTCGGTTTCGGCTGTTCCTGTCATACCGGCGAGTTTGTTATATAATCTGAAATAATTTTGAAGAGTAATTGTAGCTAAGGTTTGTGTATCTCTTTCAACCTTCACATTTTCTTTTGCTTCAATTGCTTGATGAAGTCCGTCTGAATATCTTCTTCCGGGAAGGATACGACCGGTGAATGTATCAACAATTGCAATTTTTCCATCTTCGGTGATTACATATTCATCATCCTTTTCAAAAAGAGAATAAGCTTTTAACAATTGGTTAATCGTATGAATTCTATCGCTTCGTTCACTATAGGTTTGGTAGAGTTCATCCTTTTTGGTAATCTTTTCCTCATCGCTTAAAGAAGGATCATTTTCAAGTTTGCTAATCTCTGTACCTAAATCGGGGAGTACGAAGTATTCTTTCCCTTCGGATGAGCCTCTCGATAATTCTTCTCTCCCTTTTTCGGTAAGGTCAATTGTGTTTTGTCGTTCTTCTATTGCAAAATATAGTTCTGCGTCAATCTCCGGCATACGCTTCCCTTTTTCACGGAGAAATTCTAATTCGGTACTTTGTAATAACCGTTTATTTTCAGGCTCGGCAAGAAGTTTAAGTAATCGATTATGTTTAGGATAACCCCGGTGTGCTCTTAAAATTGCAATACCGGCTTTTTCAACATTTTCTTTATTGATTGAATCCTTTAATAAATCTTCGGCTTCTTGAACTAGAGAAGCAACTAAACCGGATTGTTTCCTGAATAATCTCTCTACCGGAGGTTTCATTTCGTGGAATTTATGGTCATCAACTTCAACTGGTCCCGAAATGATAAGAGGAGTACGTGCTTCATCAATTAAAACGGAATCAACCTCGTCGACTATTGCAAAATTGTGCCCGCGCTGGACACAATTTTCTTTTGAGATAGCCATGTTATCTCGTAAGTAATCAAAACCAAATTCGTTGTTCGTACCATAAGTTACATCGCAGGCATAAATTTCTTTTCGCTGCTCGGGAGACATTGTGTTTAATATACAACCGACGGTTAGACCATGAAACTTGAAAACTTCACCCATCCATTCGCTGTCGCGTTGAGCAAGGTAATCATTAACAGTAACTATATGAACACCTTCTCCTGTCAGTGCATTCAAATAGATGGGCATTGTAGCTACAAGTGTTTTGCCTTCACCGGTAGCCATTTCAGCAATTTTTCCTTGATGAAGAACAACACCGCCGATTAGTTGAACATCATACGGAATCATATCCCAATGGATTTTATTTCCGGCAGCCATCCATTCCCTACCTACTAATCTTCGGCATGTGTCTTTTACAACAGCGAAAGCTTCGGGGAGAATTTCATCCAAAATTTCTTGATATTTTTCATGGAGTTCATCTTCTAAATTTTCGAGTTCATCATAAATAATATTCTTGTCTTCAAGATCATCATTTTGCAGTATCATTTTAAGTTCTTCAATTCGCGTTTTGATTTGGCTTACATAATCTTGAATCCGTTTTTTGAATTCAGAAGTTTTTTCTCTGAGTTTGTCATCGGAAAGATCTTTTAGTTTTTCGTATTCTTGATTTATTTGGTCAACTATGGGTAAAATTTCATTAACGGCACGGGTATTTTTGTCACCGAATATTTTTTTCATCAAACCTGAAAGCATCAAAATCTCCGTTTTGTATCAAAAAAGTAAAATTAAATAAAGGGCTTGCGAAAAGCAATTTGATACATTTTAGACTAAATTAAGTGTCTTCGTTATAAAAATCTTTTTGTTTTTTGTTTCGTTAATTTATTACAATACTGCTTATTTAAAAATGTAGAAATTATGGGTGTACCGAATTAGATATAAACATTTGCAATGAGTAAGCCGAAAACATATCAACTGTCCGATTCTTTTAGAGAATTTTTAGTTACTGCATCTGCTGGATTTTTGAGCAGTAATGATTTTGATAAAGTTTATAACAAGTTTGAATCGTCTGCGGAAAAATACTTTTTTAATAATTCTTCCGAAGCAAATTTATTTAGAATTCTCTCCGCCTTTTTTGATAAAAAATCCTTTCTCTTAGATGCTTTGAAATATGAGCACCACATTGAAATTGTTTCAGCCGTGAGCTCATTGAGTAATTATCTGACAGATATTATCGTTCGCAACCCGGAATATCTTTATACTCTATTCAACCAGGAAACACTTTTAAAGCAGATTGACGAAAATAAGTTCAAGATTGAAATTGAGAATTCAATAAGCGGTTTCAAATCATTTTCGTCAAAAATAAGAATGCTCCGGAATTTTAAGCGAAAGTACTTATTGAAAATCGGTGCAGCGGATATTCTCGGATTTAATGATATAAAAACAACAACCGAACAACTTTCTGTTCTTTCAAGGGTTCTTGCTTCCACTCTATTTGAAGTATGCTATAATGAGATTCAAAATAAGTATTCAATCAAGCTTGACGAAAAATATTGTTTATGTTCTTTAGGTAAGCTAGGCGGCAACGAGCTTAACTATAGTTCGGATATCGATTTAATTTTATTTTATGAAGGAAACAATGAATTTTCCGGAATAAAAAAAGATTATCATGAATTAATGATCGAAACAACCCAACTATTTATAAAAGAAGCAACAGCCGTTACCCCGGAAAGTTATTTATACCGCGTTGATTTCCGCCTTCGTCCCGATGGAAGAAACTCTATTTTATGCAGAACAATGAATGATTATATAAAATATTATGAAACACGTGGCGAGGATTGGGAACGACAGATGTTAATTAAGCTTGGTTTTGTTACAGGAAGTATGGAATTGTACAATGATTTTAAGAACTATTTAGATGGATTTATTTATCCAAGAACTTTTCATAATTCTGTTATTAGCACAATTCAGAAAATGAAACGATCAATCGAAGAACGGTTGAAAGATGAAAAAAATATAAAACTTATCCCGGGTGGAATTAGAGATATTGAGTTTTGTGTTCAAGCATTACAATTAATTAATGGCGGCAAGTATTCGGAATTAAAATCTCCCAATACACTCGAAGTTTTAAATAAACTTTTGAATAGAGGCTTAATAAGCAGCGAAGAGTTTGATGCGTTATTCAATGGTTATATCTTATTCAGAAAGATTGAACATTTTGTGCAGTTGATGAATGACACACAAACTCATTCATTGCCAGAGGCTGATGCAGATAAAGAAAAATTGGCGTTTTTCTTAAATTTTAATTCAGTAGATGATTTATACAATCACGTAACTAAATACAGAGAAAATGTTCGAAAAATCTATAATGAAATTTTAGGAAGTTCACTTAAAGTAGAGATCGATTTCTATTCTTCAATCGAATTCAGAAATCCTTCAAAGTCGAAAGCCAATATCAAATTTCTATCGTTAGGAATGGGCTTACTCGGTGAAAAACAGTTCGATCATACTACAATAAAATTATTCGAGGAAATAGAACCCGTTCTGATTGAATACTTAAAAAGTTCGTTTGATCCGGACTTAATATTAGAAAACTTTGTTCGTGTAATAAAGAATATCAAGCTCACGTCAGTTTGGTATAGAACTTTTTCGGATAAATTATTTTTAAATAGCTTTCTTCGGTTATGCCAGTTTAATCAAAAAGCAATTGATCTTATGGCAACTTCGCGAAGATTGGCTGATTTATTTCTCAGCAAAAAAGTGTTTCAACCAATTAATGTTGATGAAGCTACACCAAGTCTTTCAGACACGATTTTTATTCTTTCTATTCAACATTCAGCAGGTATAACTACGTACCCGGATTTTTCAATTGTATTGAGAAAAGTAATTGAGAAAGAACTTAAGAATATTTTTTGTGAACAAAAAAACAAATTTGAATTTTTTGCAGCAGCATTAGGAAGTTTTGCAAATGATGAGATAAATTTTGCTTCGGATATAGATTTGATTGTTGTAGTCGATAACATTAAGAAGTATCCGCAAGTTGAAAAGGACTTTCAGGATTTACTTACTCAAATCAGAAAAAAATTGACTCCTTTTCCGGTGGATTTCAGGTTGCGACCCGAGGGAAAGAGTTCACAGCTTGTTTGGGATTTGGACGGATACGATAGATACATTAATAAACGAATGAGGGTTTGGGAGTTTCGAGCGCTTGCAAAACTTCGTTTTATAGAGGGTTCAAAGAATTTGTATGAACTATTTGTTGAGAAAATTCAAACACGATTGTCAGGAATTGATGATGAGACCATCGCAAAAGAAATTAGCAAGATGAACCGTAGAAAGAATTATTCATCGGTTTCGGATCAAGTTAAGATTAATTTAAAAACAAGCCCAGGTACTCTTTCAGATATAGATACCATAATCAGTATCCAGCTTTTAAAAGATGCCGGTTTGTTTGTTAAACAGCTTAACTCCGGTTCATTAAATAAGATAGAAGTAATAGAATTTCCAGACTCTCAATTCGACAAAAATATTTTTAGAGAAAATTATATATTTATAAAAAATATTCAGATAGGTTTACAGAATTTGTTCAATCAAAGCAAATCGGTATTGCCGGGTGATAAAATAAAAATTGAGTTGTTGGCGTTATACCTTGGGTACCAAAACTCTCAATTATTTTTAAGTAAATTGAACTCCATACTAAAAGAGAATACAAAACTTGTAAAAAATATTATTGGATAATTTGTGAAAGTATTACAAAGGTTTTATGCCGAGGCAGCGGCTTTAATTATTTTTATAATTTACTTAACAACATTAGCTTCAACGGTAATTCATCTTGATTCCGGAGAGTTAGCCGCTGTACAGGCAACACTTGGAATTGCTCACCCAACGGGTTACCCTTTATATATAATTATCGGTTTTATTTTTTCAAAAATTTTATTCTTCTTCGATACAATTTATGCCCTTAATCTTTTAGCCGCAGTTTATTGTTCTCTATCTGTCTTAATCCTAATAAAACTTTCTCGCCTAATTCTTGATAATATAAAGACAACTTCTCCAGATCTAAAAAGCAAGAAGAAAAAACCGATTGCATTTGAGTTAGATGAAGAACAAAAGATGGTTATCTCGTTAACAATCGGTTTGATGATCGGATTAAGTAAAACATTTTGGTTTCAGAGCACATCGGTCGAAGTTTATTCGCTTCATCTTCTTTTATTGAGTTTTATTCTGCTGTTTACAGTTAAAGCATACTTCTACGGTGATATAAAATATTGGTACTGCACTGCTGTATTTCTTGCTTTGGGTTTTTCGAATCACATGACAACAATCTTACTTATTCCCGGTTTAGCATTTTTATTTTTTCACAAAAACGGTTTTAATAAATCATCGTTTATTATTATTCTGAAAATGCTGGTTATATTCATTCCCTTATTAGCTTTGATTTATTCTTACTTACCGATACGTGCTTTACAAGACCCAATACTAAATTGGGGCAACCCGGTTGATTTGGAAAGATTTTTACGGCATGTAAGCGGTAAGCAGTACCAGGTGTGGATATTCTCTTCGATTGAAGCTGCAAAAAAACAATTTCAATATTTTATTGAAACTTTACCTGTCGAACTCGGTTATGTTGCGTTAGCAACTTCTGTTATAGGTATTCCTTTACTGCATAAATTTTCAAAAGTAGTTTTTCTTTTTTTCGTAATTAATTTTTTTAGCACGTTACTCTACTCGGTTAATTATGACATAGCCGATATTGATGCTTACTTTCTTTTAGCTTATATCTCTTTGATTTTTCTATCCGCCGGAACACTTATTCATTTTATAAAAAAAATTCCGAAAAGATATATATTCATTCCGTTTTTTTTACCGCTTATTATGTTCTCATTTAGTTATTCAAAAGTTGACCAGAGTAAAATATATACATTTGAGGATTACACAAAAGCTGCTCTCGATCACTCAAAAGAAGGAAGTATTATTTTTGGATATTTGTGGGATTATCTTATTTCGCCAAGTTATTACGTACAATATGTTGAAAAATATAGAAGTGATGTAAATATTATCGACAAAGAATTATTACGCCGTTCTTGGTATTTCACTCAACTTGAGAAAAATATGCCTAAAGTTATTGCAAATATTAAACCCGAAGTTGATTCATTTCTTAAAGCTTTGCAGCCGTTTGAACGGGATGAACCTTTTGATCCAAATTTTCTTGAAAGAAATTATAGAGCTTTAATGACCGCTCTAGTAGAAAAGAATATTAATGAAAGGGAATTTTACATTACTCCAGAATTATTCCAAAATGAAATGCAGAGAGGT
>CAYLVF010000139.1:0-6801 GCA_964387045.1 uncultured Melioribacter sp.
ACTTGCATTAAATTGTACTTCATGATTTCCGGGTTGAAGATTTTGGTTTACAAGTGTCGCAACTTCTCTTCCAAGAATATCATAAACAACCAGTTTTATTTGTAGTGGACGAAAATTTTCGTCCACTACGTTTGGGATTGTATACTTTATTTTAGTTGTAGGATTAAACGGATTGGGATAGTTTTGCTCTAATGCAAACTTGTAATTAATTTCATCATCAACAGAAGTAATGTTTGTTAAATCAACTGTAACTACTTTTGAGTAAGCGAAAGTACCATCGTTGTCGATTTGTTTGAGCCGGTAATCAATGCGATTAAGATTAGGATTAAGAGTAAGATCATCTATAAATGAATAACTCTTTGGTGAATTGGTTGTACCGTGACCTTGCACAAACCCTAACTTATCCCACTCCGCAAGCGACGAAGATCGTCGCTCTACATCAAAGCCGTAATTGTTTACTTCCGTCGCTGTCTCCCATTCAAGTAAAACTTCATTACCGATTAATTCAGCAGTAAAAGAAATCAGTTCAACCGGAAGAGGAGAATCTTCACTGGAAAGTACAAAGGGTGAGTAACTTCCGACATTAGTATATTCCGCAAAATAAGGGTCCTCTTCTGTACCGCTTCCGCCAAAAGAAGTAAGAGTTGCGTTAACCCATGTTCCACTCGTTGAATCATAATATCCGGCATTTCTCCAAACTCCATTTACCGAATCATAATTAAATAGCTTCATTGAAGACCCATGGATTTGTCCGTTTAATTCTCCCTGCAAATAATATAATTTCAGTGTAGCTTTCTTTTTTTGTGAAGGCTTGATATCATAAAATCTTGTAATTGATAAAGGAGCAGCAGGACAACCACTGCCAAAAGCATTTTCGGGGCAAGTAGAACCATAGTTAAAAACCACAGTAGTTTCACCTAAACTCCCTTCTATTGGTGTAAAATCTATAAATGGATTTCCATCTAATGAAAAACTTGTTGTTCCCCCGGTGTTAACTTCCTTACTTGATGAATATTCAATCTCTCCATTATTAGTAAAGTTTCCCGTAACATTAAGTGTGTGGGTATCCGACCTATTAAGTTTAGCATTATTTGTAAGATTGTTAGTTTTCAAATCTCCAATTTTCAATGTAACGGTATCATCATTAATCAGATGGTCTTGAATATTTACACTTCCTCCTTCTTGAACAAATTTGCCCGTATTTCCAAAAATATTGCACGCTAATGTATCGGGGTGTACGGCACGAAACAAACCTGTATTTGTAACATTTGTTGCTCGAAATTCTCCATCAAAAACAATTACAGTATCATTGTTTACAGCGTCTTCAAAATTCGACTTTCCGCTAGTTTGACTGAATTTACCATTATTTTGAAAATCAACTATTGAGTTAAGTTGACCCCCGCTAATATTGGTAGTGCCATTATTAACAAAAGAATTGTCACCTTCTCCCGAAACATTAGTCTCCCCACCGGATAAAGTTAGTGTACCGGATGGTTTTACTTTCAAATTCCCAAAGATATTTAAAGTTCCGTTTTTAACTGAAACAGTGCTGCCAGCATCAACCTCGGTATTCTGAAGGTAGACATCACCACCGTCAACTTCAAAGGAGCCTTTTAATATAAGATCAAGGATTGAAAAGTAACCACCTGTTACAACTATTGTACTTGAGGGGCTTCCTTTGAATTTTCTTCCATTATCTGCAACGAGTATACCCCCATCAACATTTACTGTACCATCGCAATTAAAATCTTCTTCATCTGTATCACCTGAAAACATAAATACGGTATCATCACCTGAGACAGTAACGTTAGAATTACTACCGGTTTCAACACCTTTATCTGCAGCAAAAGTTCCTGCTAATAGTGTAAGTATTCCGTCAACTTTCAAATTACCGCCAGTCAAATACCTGTCCCATCCTTCTATCACGACTGAACAGCTTTCATCAATTTGTGTATTATCGTGCGAAAATTTACTTATATCTTTAACAAGAACATGACTATCATTTTCAAGAACGAAATTTTCTGCCTCTAAATTACTATCATTTTCCATTACCATTGAAGAGCCTTCTTGGAATTTTAGGTTATTGCAAGTAAAGTTAGCATCACTGAGATTAGTAGAACTATTATTATAGCCATTAAAAGAAGTGCAATTTAACGCCCCGTTAATCTGAAGATTTCCGAATTGTGATACAATTGCTGCAGATCCGGATGCAGCTTCATCTATGACAGGAAATCTATCACCTTCCGGCTCTGCAGGAATAACTGCATGACTATTCAAAATTGAGTTGGGGACTCCATCCGTCCAATTATCGGAATTATCCCATTCAGAACTAACATTCCCGGTCCAAGTAGTAATATTATCTTGGGCAAAAGTTATTATTGAGCAGTAAAAAAAACACAATAAAAAAATATTAAAGAAACGCATAACCCCTCCTCTTCTTTAAAAAGAAAATTTAAGAATTACCGATACTATAAAAGAAAATAGCAGCTAATAAAAAAGTTGTTTGGGTTGCAAATCCGGTTTTGCAATAAATAAGATTAAGAGTGCGATTTGAGATATTCGGTTGGTGTTATTCCTTCTATGGTTTTAAATGCCCTATTAAAAGTACTTCTCGTATAGTAACCTAAATAAAGATAGACATCTTCAATTTTTTCGTAATTTTTTCTTTCTTGAAGTATTCTTTTTGCTTCTTCGATACGAAGCTTATTAATATAATATGAAAAATCATTCCCTGTACTTTGGTTAATTACTATGGATAACTTTTTAATTGGCAAGTGAATTTTTTTTGCTATATGCTCCAGTTTTATACCAGGCATTTTATACAATGATTGTGCATTCATAATCTCATCAACAATTTTCATAATTCTTTCAGCTTCATCTGTATTAATATCTGTTTGTTTTTTCGTATATGTTGACTGTTGACTAATTTTTGAAAGTTTCATTTTGATTAACATTTCGTCATGCTTTATTCCGACAAATCCTAATAAAACAAGAAAAGCCAAATTTGCAGAATGCTCAATTACTTTTGTGTGTGCATCAATATTAAAAACTAATAGTATCACAAAAACCAATTCATACATTATTACGATAGAAACAATTAGAAATAACCAAGCAGGGAGATACAGCTTCTGTGTTTGCTCGATATCTGTTTTTCGTTTCTTATGAATCAAATACAAATTGACAAATATTCCAATGAATATTATTAACTGTAAATAGTAGAGCAAAAAAATTATAATTTGGTAAAAAAAGTAATAGTCATAACTATCGGAAATTGTTAGTATATCCGTCTTTATAAAAGAAATCTTTTCTTCATAGCTTAACGGAAGGTAGATTATAAGGATCGCTACTAAAATAATGATAGGAAAAAATGTAAAAAGTTTTACAATGTATCTTTGGTTCTTATCGTCAGAGGCATATACGAGGTAATGATATATCAGTGGATAAATTGCAAAAATTATTGGGAAATATAAAATATAAATCCATATTGCGATTGCCCATTCTTCAAAGTGAAATAACAAATCGTATAGAAAAATAAAGAAAGCAAAAAACATCCCTGTAATAATATATTTTCTACCGCCTCTTCCTATTCCTTTGAATAAAAAGAAGTAACTTATAAACAGAGCAGAAACAATAAGTCCCGAGAAAATTAATAATTCTGCTGATTTCATATTTAGCAGTAAATTTTATAGAAGTCTTAAATAAATATAAGAATTAGCAGAATTTAATTATCAGAAAACTTCTACATGATGGATAAAAACCAAGGACAAGAATTCAATTACTCCATACAACAAATTATTTCAAAAACAACATTTTATTAACCTTATTGAATTTACCTCCTACATCAATTCTATAAAAATACATTCCGCTTGATAAATTACTTGCATTAAATTGTACTTCATGATTTCCGGGTCGAAGATTTTGGTTTACAAGTGTCACAACTTCTCTTCCAAGAATATCATAAACAATCAACTTCACGTCTGACGTTTGACGATTCACTTTTGAAGGTATCGTGAATTTTATTGTGGTCGTCGGGTTAAACGGATCTAAATATTGAAGTTGCTTTGATGTTTACAAATCTCAGCCAACAAAATCCCCGCAGCAACCGAAACATTAAGCGATTGGATTTTTCCTTTCATCGGGATGTGGACAAGAAAATCGCAATTATCCGCTACAAGTTTACGAATTCCTTTTTCTTCATTACCCATTACTAGTGCGATCGGCATTTTATAATCTACAGAAGTATAATCTTGTGAGTTTTCACCTAAAGTTGAACCGACAATCCAAAATCTGTTGTCTTTTAAGTGTTTCATTTCTTGAACAAGGTTATTGACCTTTGCAATTTTCAAATGGTTAATAGCACCGGCTGATGTTTTTTCTACTGTTTCTGTAATCGGTGAGCTTTGATGTGTTGTCAATAAAACTCCGTCAACACCGAAACATTCGGCGCTTCGTAAAATTGCGCCGAGATTCTGCGGATCTTGGATTGAATCTAATAAAAGTATTAGCGGATACTGTTTTTCTTTTGATGAAGATATGATTTCTTCAACTGATGAAAAATTAAATTCCGGAATGTTTGCAATTACACCTTGCGTATTATTTCCTTTTTCTAGTTGCTGGAATTTGTGGGTTGGTAGTTCTGTAATCTTGATTTTATTTTTTTTTGCTTCGGTTTTAAGTTCATTATAGAAATTCCCCCTGGCACCGAATGGAATTAATACCTGTTCAATTTCTTGTCCGGATTTTATGGCTTCAAGAACCGGTTTTCGTCCGTAAATTTTTTTCATCACTTTTTACAATTATTTATTAGTGTAAATCTAATCAAAGACATACTTAGAATCATATTCTACTTCAAATAGCTTTAGAAACTTGATATATTCTTCTTCAAACGTTTGCTGCTTGTGATGTTCTTCTTGATTTATAATCTAGTTAATAACCGAATCAATTTGCGATTTTGAATATGTAAATGCCCCGAAACCTTTCTGCCAATTGAATTTGTGTTTAATAAATTTCTTTTCTTTAATAAAATTTGTTGAGCTGTGTTTTATGTCCCTAACGAGATCAGAGACGGTAATATTCGGCTCCATTCCAACTAATATGTGAATATGATCGATTGTACCGTTTACGGCAAATGGTTTTTGATTTTTATGTTACAGAATTCCGGAAATGTATTTAAATAATTCTTCTCGGAAATGTTTTGATAGAACTTATTCTCTTCCTTTTGTTGAGAATATTATACGAACGAATAGTTGTGTGTAGGTGTTTGCCATAACTACCTCACTATATTCTTTGGATATGTTCAAAAATAATAAAATATAATGAAGCACCTAAGGCGCTTTTGAAATTTGGGGTAACATTTTTTTCTACCATAATTATTCGGCTACGCCGAATTAATAAAAATAATCAGATCGTCTGAATGAGTTATTCGGTTAAAGTCCGTAGGACTTTCATTATGATAGAATATTTTAGAGGTATAATTTAAGCTTCGTAGAATCTTCATTATAGCGGAGTTATTTTGCTATGAACAACTCGGATTTTAATTACTTATCCCCAAAACTAAACTCATCTTTAGAGACTTCAAATTTGCAGAAGAGTCTATTGTTTTTCTTTTTCGGTTTATACTCTTTCAGGAGTTTTATTTCTTTTGTGAATATGTTAAAGCTGAAATCTGCACAATTGATTGCACCGTCCTGTTTAACAACTTTAACCGTATAATCACCGATTAAATCCTCAAAAGGAATTTCGGTTCTAGCCGGTTGAATTTGCGGCGCTCTATTTGTTAATGCCTTCAAACCCATCAATACAATTAAAATTTCTCTTTTCTCTTTTATAACATCAAGAGAAACTTCGTATGCAAAACTTGTAAACTCGACAACGGTCTCAATCGCAAAGACGGAATATTGCTTTTTTGTAATCTCATCAAACCCGAAGAAGGCTTTGCAATAGTATTCTAATTTATCCGGTTTCTTTTCGGGAATGGCATTTAATGCATTATCAACTTTCTTCTTTCGAGATTTCGGAATTTTCGGAATATCTTTTGGCTTTTTGAGAGGCATCAATTGCCTTTTATAAGATTCATAATTTGTTCAAGCTCTGTAATCGGCAATGTCTGTTCCTCCCCGTTTTCCATATTTTTCAATCTGATTTTATCGTTCTCAAATTCTTCTCCTCCAATAAAAACGACATACTTTGCATTAAATTTATTTGCTTCTCTCATCTGTGCTTTAACACTTCTGCCTGCATAATCTAGTTCAATTGTTAATCCTTTTCTTCTAAAAAGAAGAGCGAGTTCATACACTTTCTGTGCAAGTTCTTTATCGAGCGAGACAAAATAAGCATCAATTTTTTCTTCCGGAAGATTTAAGCAGTTTTCATTTTCACATGCAAGAAGAATTCTTTCGATACCGGCAGCAAAACCGACTCCCGGAGTTGCTTTGCCGCCAAGTTCCTCAATAAGATTATCATACCTTCCGCCGCCAAGCAATGCAGATTGAGCGCCTACGCTTCCGCTTACAACTTCAAATGTTGTATGAGTATAATAATCTAATCCTCTTACTAACTTCGGATCAATTTCAAACGATATTCCGGCAGCCAACAAAATTTGTTTTACTTTTTCAAAATGTTCCAAACTTTCTTCATCCATATGATCAATAAGCATAGGTGCGCCTTCAACTACTTTGATATCACGTTCATCTTTGCTGTCAAGAACTCTTAAAATATTTGTTTCAAATCTTTTTTTGCTTTCATCAGAAAGTTGATCAAGTTTATCCGAAAAATATTCGCGCAAAATCTTTTTATAATTTT
>CAYLVF010000140.1:0-6745 GCA_964387045.1 uncultured Melioribacter sp.
TTTCTCTCACTTTCTTTTTTTTCATTTCTCTTATTTTTCTTGATGTTAGTTTTACTCTTCCTGAAAAATTAGCCGAGTACCCTCTTTATTTACAGTTCATTCCTTCCATTCTTAAGTTTATATCTATTGGCGGTATAGCCGCAGCGGGATTTATCTTTGTGATTATTTTAACATTATTATTTGGAAGAGTTTACTGCTCTTCTGTTTGTCCGCTTGGTGTTTTACAAGATATAGTTACTTACCTCAGAAAAAAAATTAGAAAGGTCAAATTCTCATTCACTCAACCCTTCACAAAAACGAGATATTTAATATTGGTAGTTTCTATATTAATTTTTCTTTTCGGGTTTGTGTTTGCTATAAACATCTTAGACCCATACAGTAACTTTGGAAGAATCCTTGCAAATTTAATTCGACCGGTTGTTATTGGCATTAACAATTCACTCGCGTTTACATTAGAAAGTTTCAACACTTATTGGATTTATCCGGTTGAGTTAAAAGGTATTCATATATTTTCGGCTTTGTTTAGTTTGGGTGTATTAATCTTAGTTGTATGGATGAGTTACAAGTACGGCAGACTTTACTGCAATACCATTTGTCCGGTTGGAACTTTTCTCGGGTTCTTATCAAAATATTCTTTGTTTCAAATTGTTATAGACGAACCGAATTGTAAGAGCTGCGGAGTTTGCGAAATAGTCTGTAAATCCAACTGCATTGATACGGAAAATTCATATATAGATTTCTCAAGATGTGTAAGTTGTTTTAATTGTTTTACTGTTTGTCCAACTGCCGGCATCGAATATAAATTTAAGTATAGTTCCTCAATAAAGAACGAACAAAAATTTGATTTTGAAAAGAGAGATTTTCTTATCAAATCGGCAGTGTATTTAATAGGAGCTAATGCGGTAATAAAAGCACAACAAAAAATCGAAGTCTATAAAGAAAATACAATCCCGGTAATAAGAGAATTTGCAGTCTCACCACCCGGCTCATATTCAGTTCAAAATTTTACTGATAAATGCACGGCATGTCATTTATGCGTAACTGCTTGTCCGACTCATGTTTTGCAGCCATCGTTTCTCGAATACGGATTTTTAGGAATCATGCAGCCGCGAATGGATTTTATAACGGGTTTTTGTAATTACGATTGTGTAATATGCAGTGATGTTTGTCCGACCGGAGCAATACTTCCGCAAAAATCGAATGACAAAAAACTTATTCAACTTGGTGTTGCAAAGTTTATTAGAGATAACTGTATTGTGTATACACAAGGTACCGATTGCGGTGCATGCGCAGAACATTGCCCGACTAAAGCGGTCAGAATGATACTTGATCCCGAAGTAAACAAAAATGCTCCAAAAGTCGATGAAGAAATTTGTATTGGCTGCGGAGCTTGTGAATATGCTTGTCCAACTATTCCATATAAGGCTATCTACGTAAAAAGTAATCCTATTCATCAAGCAGCTAAGAAACCGAGCGAAGAGAAATTAGATGAAATAGAATTGGAAAATGCATTCCCATTCTAATTAGTTATGAAATTAATTAAACAAATAAATTCACTTTCAAATACAAAAAGCAATTGAAAGTCATTATCGTACTTGACCGGAAAATTTTAGTAGAAATATTATTCTTAAATATCGATATTTCCGAATGATTACAACAGAAGAATAATCATTATGAGTGTAATAAAGAAGAGAACTAAACTTATAGCAAGATCTTTCTTGACCCGTTGGTTAGAATTAAACTCTTTTTCGATTAACATAGCGCCTCCCTCAAAGCCCCTCTAAAAGATATTGTATGCGAATTATCCTTTTGTTTAAATATTAAATTGTTCGGTTTATTATAACAAATTTGTCTTCATCTGTCAATATTTTAATTGGTTCGTTTTAAGATAATTACCGTAAACAACAGAATTAAGATATTTACAAGAAAGAAAATATCATATGAGATTAATCACTTCCGGGGAAAGTTTTTTTAAAATCAGTTTAGGAGAAACGTCTGCTCAAACTACTCCGATTAATATCAATCAAAAATTTTGGAATCAATAATTAAATGATACAGAAATTTGAATCATCACATAAAGGACCGCAATTGTTGCAAGAAAAAATATGACGGTTAACATCATCTCTTTGCGTTTTTTTTGTGTCAGTGAGCTTATTTTATTCATTATTTCTCCTGGGAATTCCCGATACAATTTTAATACTAGCTTGTTAACTAAAAGTTAAGTCGGTGTTAAAAGAATGTTAACTTTTCCTTCTTCATTTTACAACTATGTGAACTATTTCCATGTTTGGTTCGTCTCAAGCAAAAAGAGGAATTACATTGTTAACTTTCTTAATATGGCTTTTACTTCTTATTGTGTGCTGGCCTATCGGAATTCTTGCAATTTTACTTTATCCGATTGTCTGGTTACTATCAATCCCCTTTAGAATATTAGGTTTTGCCGTTGAAGGTTTACTAAAATTCATCAAAGCCATTTTTCTTTTTCCTTCCAGGGTATTAGGACAAACAAAATAATATCCAATTTGTGTTCGTTTAATTTCTTACTTAGATAAAAATCAAGTGTAATTTCTGTTAGATTATTGTTATCTATGTAATGAAATAATTTTTATTAAACGATGAGCGATATAAACACACTACAATATTTAGTTGACCTTGTTGATGATGAAACAGAAGAAGTACGAAATGAAATCTTAAAAGAACTTATCAACTACGGTTCAAATCTAGAAGAAGATTTGCGCGAATTTTCGGATGAACTTGATGAACAAAAACTCAAGCTTATTAATCCAATTATCAACGAGAATCGCCGACAATGGCTGTTTGATAATTGGAGTTCTTGGCAAAGTATAAGTGATGATTATGAAGCACTCGAAAAAGCAATGGAATTGATTTTCGGTTTTCAGGAGGGATTTGTTAAACAATCTATCCTCGATGAACTGTTGAATCAGTATGCAGAAGAGTTCATGAATAAGTTTCCTTATGGTGATGAATTTGATCTTGCAAATTTTTTATTCCGGGAAAAGGAAATTAAAGGCGCAAAACAGGATTATTATAATCCCTATAACAGCAATCTAAAATTTGCATTGGAATATAAAACAGGTCTTCCAATCACACTTACCGTTTTATATATGCTTGTCGGCAACAGAGCCGGTTTGTTTATTGAAGGCTGCAATTTCCCGGGACATTTTCTTGCAAAGATAAAACATGATGAAGAGATTATATTAGTAGACTGTTTCAATCAAGGAAGAATGATTTACGAAAGCGAACTGAAAAATATGGTCAAAGATTCATACTCCGCTGTTATAAAAATCATTACATCTCATACATCCGCTTCAATTATTGTAAGAAGAATTTTGAACAATTTATCAAACGCTTACAAACATAAAGAAGATCAGATAAACAGTGACTTCTTTTTGAACCTTATTAAAACTACTTCTTGGTGATGATTAATTGATTTGCTGGGATAAAACTGCGGATTGCCGGGTTAACTATTTTTTCCGGCAACCCGTTCAAATAAAATTACTTAACCAGCATGAGCTTCTTTGTTGCGGTAAAGTTATTAGCAGTTAAAGTGTAAAAATAAATTCCACTAGTTAAATTTGATGCATCAAAATTGCTTGTATAAATACCTGCTGTTTGCTCTTGATTGACAAGTACTGCAACTTCTTTTCCAAGTACATCAAAAACTTTTAGACTAACATGAGAAGCTTCCGGTATTGAATACTGTATAGTAGTTGTAGGATTAAAAGGATTGGGATAATTTTGAGCTAAAGAAAAACTATTTGCTATTCCCTCTTGTTGTTCAACACTCGTTGCCCCACTTCCGTAATTCCATGAAACTTGATTGGCGGAAATAGTACCGTTATCAGCTTGGTTTGCATCAATCGCATTTACGTTAAGGCTAGATCCATCCGGAGAAATAAAATTAAAAGATAGATCGGTTGTTGTAGATGGTACTCCTCCAATGTTCGAGGAAAGTTCCGTTATTGTTTTGACTCTGAGTACATTTACCGATCTTCCATCCGGCATTATGAGAGTTCCCCAAGCATCTACAACGTTGGTCACACTTGCTTGAACAGTATAATTTTGCCCCGGGAAACCGCCGAACTCTAAACTAACCTCTCTTGTTCCCGAATGACTCCAACTCGCACCGAATGTTAAGGGAAGCTGCATCATTACTTCGGCAGGATTGAATTGTATTGTTGTGCTAGTTTCAAATCCCATAACATTTGCAATTGTATGAGTTCCCAAATTACTATAAGCACCGCCGCCCAAATTAAGATGACCCCATGTTTGTGAAGTTACGCCCGCAAAAGTTGGTTCCGAAAAAGAAACATAATTTGCCGAACCGAAAGATGCCGCAACAGGAGAAGATGAAGGAGTGATACTTTCAGAATCAAAAACCATCTGATGCGGATGACCGCTAAAATTCCAGCTGCTCTGACCGGTCGAGCCTATATCAACCGCCGTATTAAGTGTATCCGCATAAGTTGTAATGGTTTTACCCACTGCAAGTTGTGCGGCAATATCTGCCTCAGTAATTGTAACTTGCGCTTGAGATGTAAAAAATAAAAGTAAAAAAGTAGTAACTAAAAAATACTTCACGGTTGCCCTCCGTTTTTTGGTGATTGTGTAAAAGCAATTTTAAAAATAATCGAAACAAATGTAAAGGATATTGTGCCCGAATATCTTGTTTGGTGGATTAAAAGATGCGATTAATCACATAAGAATGCTATCGTTTTAATTTTGCTTTCTTATATAATTCTTCGTATTGAAGTGCAGAATGTTTCCATGAATAATCTTTGTGCATTCCGTTAAATTGGATTTTTCTCCAGACAGATTTGTTGTGATAATCAACCAATGCGCGCTGAACGGTATTAACCAATGCCCCCGGTTTATATTCAACAAAAGAAAAGCCGTTACCTGTATCCATCCCGTAAGTGTTATATTCATTCCAATCATGAACAGTATCTGCGAGACCGCCGGTTTTCCGAACAACCGGTACTGTTCCGTACTTAAGCGAATAGATTTGATTGAGTCCGCAAGGTTCATAATGAGAAGGCATTAAAAATATATCTGCACCGGCTTCGATTAGATGAGCAAGTTCGTTATTGTAGCCGATGTAAACTCCAACTTTATGCGGCATTTGTTCGTGAAGAGCTTGAAACATATTTTCATATTTTTGTTCACCGCTTCCTAATATTATCCATTGAGCATTAAAGTGCATCAACTCTCCCAATGCTGTTTGGATTAAATCAAAACCTTTTTGAATAGCTAAACGGGAAACGATACCGATTAAAGGAATATCTTTTTGATAAGGCATGTTGAATTTTTTGAGAAGCTCTTCTTTATTTTTTTCTTTACCGGAAAGATCATCCTTTGAATAATTATAAGGAATTAATTTGTCTGTTTCGGGATTCCAAACATCATAATCGACACCATTTATTATTCCGTAAAAATCCATCTCTCTATATTTTAAGAGGTGATGCATACCGGCAGAAAATTCCGGCGTCATTAATTCTTTTGCATAAGTTTCGCTTACGGTATTTATTACATCGGCAAATGATAAACCGGTTTTTAGAAAGTTAACTAGTCCGTCTTGCTCAATTCTTCCGCCGTGATAAAATAAATCTTCACTAATTTCCGCATTATATAAAGTCTGCGGCAAAAACTTACCTTGATAACCAATATTATGAACAGTGAAAACAGTTGCAGTGTTTTCAAACATTTTATCCCAACTGTAATTATCTTTAATATATAACGGGATCAAACCCGTCTGCCAATCGTTGCAATGAACTATATCGGGAGACCAATGTAATCTTTGTATTGCTTCAATAACACTTTTCGAAAAACAAATGAACCGTTGATCTTCATCGTGATCGTTTGTGTAAATATTATGCCGATGAAAAAAATATGGGCAGTCAATAAAATATATTTCAACTTTTGAATTTGGTAAGTAACCTTTGCGAAGATGAACCTCATGAATAACTCCCGCAACACGAATCGGCATTGGGCTTGCCCATGATTGATATTCAAGATTAAATTTATGTTCGTCAACCGAATAGTACTTCGGCATAAAAACTTTTACATCATGACCAAGTTTTTCAAGTTCAACGGGGAGTGCACCGGATACATCCGCCAAACCGCCAGTTTTAGCAAAAGGCACTACTTCACTCGCGACAAAAGCTATTTTCATTCGTTATTAGTTTATTGATTATTTGGTTAGCAAATATAGGGATAATTTGTTATTAAGGTAGAAACGGTTGAAGAAAACTTAACATTTATCTTTATTCAAGTATTAGATTTCTTCGTAGAATCTAATTTGTTAATATCAAACCGTTTCATTACCCCCCCCTCAAACCTAAGAAAGTATAATGTTATAAAGATTTAACTTGCTTTTTAAAATTAAAATTGTATTTTAAAATAAGAATTCTCTATCCTTAACATCAGATTACTTGAGGTAGAGTTTATACTAGATTATTGTTTTGTAAGAGCTGTGTTTACTTCTATATATTAACGACAAACAATAAAATATGAACGTTTAATTTGATTGCGTAATTTTTTGGCATAGTCGTTTTGAAAAGAATAGAAGTGTGAGGTGCTGGTTATTTGATAGAACATTATACTTACTAGTGAGAAAATAATGTATAGAAACGGCTTAAAAAATTTCTATACCTCTGGTTTTTTGTAAAGGTATTTTTATTACAACAACAAATTTATTTTTATTGGAGTTAGTATGAGAATATTA
>CAYLVF010000141.1:0-6739 GCA_964387045.1 uncultured Melioribacter sp.
ACAATACTTATTATCAATATATTCAGATGCATGGAAGTACACCTAAAGAAAGTTCCAAACTGATACTTAATGATAAAAACGACAATCAATTCTTACTAAACATAAGCAACGATTATATTCTGCTTAATCTTGGAGATCAAACATATATACCAACACCGCTACCGTTAATTTTTGCCGGTTATGGAATTACTGCTCCCGAATTTGATTATAATGATTATCAGTCTATCGATGTGGAAGGAAAAATTGTTGTTGTATTGGAAGGCGAACCTTTATCAGATAATCAAGATTATTTTGACGGTATAAATCCAACGATTTATAGTTTTGCAGATGCAAAAAAAAGATTAGCAATTTCAAAAGGAGCTCGCGGCATAATCATTATCCCTAACTTGGAAGATAATCCCTATTTTGATTGGGAGTGGATTAATCAAAACAGTACTTATGAAAATGTTCAATTAGCATATGCCGTTACTTCCAACTTAAGTTTACTTTTTAATCCACAATGTGCCGAAAAACTTTTTCTAGGTTCTCCATTTTCAATTGATGATATATATCAAATGCATAGAAGTCATAGAATGATAAGTTTTCCACTTCAAGCAAAAATCAGTTTTAAAGGCGAATTTGATCGAAGAGATTTTATTGCATCAAATATTTTAGGAATGATTAAAGGAAGCGATGAAAAATTAAACGATACTTATGTTGTTCTTTCCGCACATTATGATCATCTAGGTATCGGGAAGCCTGTTGACGGTGATTCAATTTATAACGGAGTATTTGATAATGCATCAGGAGTTGCCGCTTTGTTGGAAATTGCTTCTGCGATAAGTTCAATGGAGATAAAACCGAAAAGATCGATAATATTTGCGTTGTTCACAGGTGAAGAAAAAGGTTTGCTTGGTTCTCGTTATTATGTTGATCATTCAACGGTTCCGCTTTATAAAACTGTAGCTAATATTAACATTGACGGAATTGCTTCATTCGATAGATTTAAAAGTGTTGTCGGAATCGGTAGTGAATATTCAACTTTAGAAATATTCTTAGAAAAAACCGCGTCACAAAATGATTTAACTGTCACTGATATTCCGTCTATCTTCAAGCAAACCGATGCATATATTAGTTCAGATCAAATTACTTTTGCAAGAGCCGGCATTCCTTCCATTTTAATTTTTGAAGGACTCGATTACGAAAACATTACAACCGAAGAAGGGATTGAAAAATTTATTAAATACAGCACAAAATACTATCACACTCCGAAGGATGATTTAAGTCTACCAATAAATTATGAAGCTGCTATTCAACACACAGAGTTGATAATGAAATTTCTTTTAACAATAGCTAATTCCGAAGTAGAACCCGAGTGGTACCCGTCTTCACCATATTTGAATATAAGATTACGTTCAATTGCAGAGAGGAAGTAGATTGAGAAAATATTTCTTTCAAATAATTATAATTTCTTTGCTATTTACCTCATGCGTTACAGTTAATCAACATACTACAATTCGTATAAAAGGTTCTGATACAATGTATCAATTAAACGAAGCGTTAGCACGTGAATATATGATTCTGAATCCCGGAATTTCTATTTACGTTGAAGGGGGCGGAACAAGCAGCGGTGTGAATGCTTTAATAAAAGGCGAAATTGATATTGCAGCAGCATCACGATCTCTTAACGCTGAAGAAGCAAAAAGTTTGGCTGAATATTACAGCTCTATAGGTATGTATTATCTTATTGCTAAAGATGCATTAAGTATTTATGTAAACGAAAATAATCCTATAAAGAATTTTTCATTAGAAGAATTAGAAAGAATTTTCTCTTGTGAGATAATTAACTGGAAGGAATTGGGAGGGAGCGATATTTCTATTCAGACTGCAATAAGACCTCCAAACTCCGGAACTCATATATATTTTCGTGAACATATTCTTGAAGAAAAAAACTATTGTCAATCTGCAGTTGTGTTACCGACAACCGAATCAATAATTGATTATATAAATAAGAATGAAAATGCAATCGGTTACGGCGGAATTGGTTACAAGGAAGGAATTACACTCGCAAAAGTAAATGGTATTGAAGCATCAATTGAAACAGCAAGAAATGATACATATCCGATTACTCGGTATCTTCATTTTTTTACATCAAATACTCCAAGTGGTGTTGTAAAAGATTTTATAGTTTGGGTATTAAGTCCGAATGGACAAAAGATTATTAAAAATTCAGGTTACATTACATTGTGGGAGCTTCCGTAAGACTTCAGATAGAAGAGGAATTTTTTAAATTTAGGTTAATCTTAAAAACAAGATACTATGCGACTAAGGAAACATTACACCGCCGAACAGAAAGCAATGATCCCAAGAGAACTTTTAGAAAACAATATTCTCATAGATAATTCTATTTTAACTCCCCGAACTGGTAGTTAAAATTTGGCTGTACTTTTAGTATCTATCGGTCACGAAAAACGGGACTAAGATGAAGTTGAATCCCCTCATACTCTGTATTATTATTATAACTTCTTTACAACTTGCTCAAATTAATATCAGATCAATTGAATCTTTTGACGTAAAAAATGGGTTAAGCCAGAATAGTGTTTATAGTATCCTGCTTGACAGTAGAAACTTAATTTGGATTGGTACAGAATCCGGTTTAAATAAATACGATGGATATGATTTCACTCCTCTTCATTCCTTTGATTCTCATAACAGTTTAACTTCGAGGGGATTTGTTTACGATATTTTAGAAGATAGAAACGGAAACATCTGGTATGCTTCAGAAAATAATCTAAACAAGTTGAATATTTATTCAGAATCAGTTGACAATTTGAACAGCCTTTTGAAAACCGATTACCATTTTGCAAACAACACTGTAACTAAGTTATATATCGATACTCAAAACAATTTGTGGTTCGGAACGTTTGGAAGCGGATTTTATAAAGTTTCCGATGATTTCAGTGATATAAAAAATTATAGAAATGATCCGGACAGTACCGGCGATTCTAGTTTAGATTACATTCATGATTTCCATGAAGGTGAAAATGGTAATTTGTGGATTGCAACATATGATGGACTTGTTCACTTAAATGAAAATGAAAATAAACTTCGTAACATTTTTAACGAAGCAGAATACGAACACTTAAGACACACTACGATCTTTAAAATTATTCCATTCAATAAAGAGTTAATGCTTTTCACAGACGGTAAAGGAATTCTTATCCATAATTTTGAATCAGACAATGTTTATGAATTCGATATTAATATAAATAACCGGTTAAAAAAATACCGTCTTAGAGATGCTGCAATTGACAGCGATGGAAAAATTTGGATCTGTACAAGTGGCGGAGGAGTATTTCAACTTGATATAGGAAATAAGTCATTATATAACATTGGTGATTTTGTTGATGGAAAAAGTAAGTCAGCATTAAATTATTCTTTATCGATAATAATTGATCCATCGGGAATTGTTTGGGTTGGCACACAACATGACGGAATACTTAAAATTGTTACCGGTGAAAAAAAGATTCATACGATTAATAATTCTGTTAAAGATTATGGTATAATTGAAAACAATGTTGTTCATGCCGCATCAAAGGATAGGTTTAATAAAATTTGGTTGGCAACAATAAGCGGTCTATATAAAATCGATCCTTCCGAGCGTAAAATAAAAAAATTAAAAGTCTCAGACGAATTCAATCAATATTATAACAGAATTTACGATATACAATTTGTTAATAACTCAGCATGGATTTCATTAGGTCCGCTATTAATAAAGCATGATTTAAGCAGTGACAATTATGAAATCTTCGATGTAAAGCTAGGCGGAAATATCAGCGAACTTTTTGTTATTACAGAAGATAAATTTTTTCTGGGAAGCACTTGGGGAAATATTGCTTTTTATAATCCATTAACAAAAGTATTGAATAAAATATCCTTTGACGATAGCTCATCAACACCCAGAATGATATATGATACTTACCTTGATAACAAATTTCATTTGTGGATTGGAACAACAAACGGATTGTTTTTCATTGATTTGATGAATGACTCGTTGATAGCCGGCAAATTACAAATTAGTCTTAGGTCGGAATTTATTACATCAATTACAAGCTGCGATAATAATACACTGTGGCTTGGCACATATGGAGATGGAATTTATTCTTATAATATTTCTAATTCGAAGCTGAGTCATTATGGATACAAAGAGGGATTTCCGGACTATATTATTTACGGCTTAACTTGTGATGAAAATAACAAGCTGTGGATGAGTTCAAATAAAGGAATATTTGAATATGACCCTGAGTTAAATCATTTGCATACTTTAGATCCCTCGGACGGACTTCAAGGTTATGAATTTAACAGTAAAGCCTACTCAAAATCAGTTGATGGAGAATTATTATTTGGTGGAATAAACGGATTAAATCATTTTTATCCGGAAGATATTCAAAGGAATTTGAAACCACCGCCGGTTATTATAAAAAAAGTTATTTTATATGATAGTCTCATAGTCTCCAATGTTGGTTTTGGTTATGATAAAATATATGAGTTTTCTTATGATCAAAATTTACTGTCGTTTGAATTTGCCGCTCTCGATTATGTCAATCCAGTAAAAAACAGTTATAGATACCGGTTAGAAGGTGTAAGTGAAAGTTGGATTAACAACGGGAAAAAACGCTATGTTACTTTCCCGAATATTTCGCCGGGTGAGTATACATTCACTGTAACCGGCAGTAATAATGATCAAGTTTTTAATGAAGTAGGAGTATCATTTTCATTTGTTATATACCCGCCGTTTTGGGCAACGTGGTGGTTTAGAACAATATTAATCATCACTTTTCTTGCATTGGTATTTTCGCTTTACATGATGAGAATAAAAAATCAGGAAAAAAGAATTAAAGAAATTGAAGCAATAAGAAAAAATATTGCCGATGATTTCCATGATGATCTCGGGCATAAGCTGACTCGAATTTCTCTGTATTCTGAGATGATTAGAAATCAAGAGCAATTCGGTACAAATAAGCAAGTCTATCTTGACAAAATTAACGATGCGGCTAATTCATTATTCTACGAAACGAAAGATTTCATCTGGTCTCTCGATCCGGGTAATGATTCGGTTTATGACGTGCTTGTTTACTTAAAAGATTTTGGCGATGATTTTTTTAGTCGCTCCGGTATTGCATTTAAAGTTGAGAGTATTGATGAAAATTTCAAAATGTTTGCTTTACCTATGAAGTGGAAAAGAGAAATAATACTGATCTTTAAAGAAGGGATGAATAATATTATTAAACATTCCGGCGCAACTTATACTGAACTGAAAGCAATATTAAACGAAAACACATTTACACTTTCGCTTTGTGATAACGGTAAGGGATTTGAAGTAAATGGGAATAAATTGAAAGGCAGGGGATTAACAAGTATTGAAAAGAGAACTTCCGTTATAAACGGAAATCTTGAAATAATATCGAACGAAAATGGAACAACAATAAAACTCTCACTTAATCTTGACGGAGTAAAAAAATGATCTACGTTAGTTTAGTTGAAGATGATGACGAAATAAGAGAAACTATAAAATTATTGATCAATAAAGCCGAGGGATATAGATGTATCAGCGATTTCCGAGATTGTGAAACCGCAATTCCGGCATTACAGAAAGAGCCGCCCGATGTTCTTCTTATGGATATAACACTCCCCGGTATGAGCGGTATAGACGGAGTGAGAATCTTAAGCGAGAAAATTCCGAATCTTGATATAATTATGCTAACCGTTCATAAAAGTGACGAAATTATATTCGATTCGCTTTGTGCCGGTGCGTGCGGCTATTTAATGAAAAACACTCCACCTCAAAGATTATTGGAAGCAATTAAAGAAGTTGTTGACGGCGGCTCTCCGATGAGTACTTCTATTGCAAGAAAAGTTATCACATCATTTCGAGTAACCAAAGAATCACCGCTTACAAGAAGAGAAACAGAGGTACTAAATGAACTTTGTAAAGGAAAAAGTTATAAAATTATTGCAGAAACACTTTTCGTAAGTGAAGATACGGTTCATTTTCATATCAAAAATATTTATAGAAAACTTCAAGTCCATTCGAAATCCGAAGCTGTAGCTAAAGCCATTCGAGAAAAGCTGGTTTAAAACACCCAACTTCGGTAGTAGTTCTGCCTCATTGTTTTGAATAGTTTTATATCAGAAATTAACAAGTAGGAGGATAGAATGTTTTACAGAGTAATATTATTTCTAAGCATTGCATTAATTATAAATTCACAAAGTTTTACGAGGGTCGAGGTCGGCGCACCCGTTGAGGACGGAGGGGATTCTCGTGCGGTTAACTGGATTGATTATGATAATGACGGCGATCTCGATCTCTTTATTACTAACGGACCTTCCGGCGGACAGAATAATTTCTTCTATATTAACAACGGTGATTTAACTTTCACAAAAGTAACCGATATTGCAATTGTTAATGATAACTCCCCTTCGGACGGCAGCACTTGGGGAGACATTAATAACGACGGATATCTTGATTTATATGTTGTTAACTGGTACGGCGTTGTTAACAGATTTTATATAAATAATGGTGACGGAACTTTCAATGAAATTACCGGTCAAGCAATTAATGCATCAAATTCTTATTCCGAAACGGCTACATGGGGAGATTTTGATAACAATGGTCTTCTCGATCTTTACGTCGCAAACAGCGGCGGTAATAGAAGAAATATGCTCTTTCAAAATGATGATGATATTCAGTTCACAAGAA
>CAYLVF010000142.1:0-6723 GCA_964387045.1 uncultured Melioribacter sp.
ATTTCCTTTCATTTCTATTTGTAGAAACCGAATGACTATTATTTCTATTATTATTTGTTGAACGGGTCTCACTATTTTCCCGTTTAGCAGGTTGAGTTGATTTAAGTATACTCTCCATTCTCTTTGACTGTTGATCATTTCTTTTAACTTCCCGTGTACTTGTTTCTCTCTGGGGAACTGTTCGAGTTTCCTGCGATTCTCTTGTAGAACGTTCGGTTGTTCGTACTTCAGGTCTTGAAGTTTGAGGACTTCTGCTCTGAACATCTCGCACTTCAGCATCACGTTTTACTTCTTCCCTATTGTTGCTTAATACTTCACGAGATTTATTTTCTTCATTTCTGAAAGTAACAACATCTCTTCTTAGTGTACTTTTGGACGATCCTTTATTAATATCAGTTGTAGGCATATCTCTATATTTTTGTACTTCTCTTTCATCCGGTTGGTATGTTAAAATTCTATTGGAATTAACGTTGCCCCTTGACCCGGTAAATTCTCTCAAATCCGTAGTGCGGGAAATTTCTCTTTCAACAATTCTATTTCCGGTTCTTCTTTCGACATAGTTTCTATCAACACCACCGTTAATTATTCTTCCGCGATCCGAGTAATAATTTGTTCTGTATTTTGTGTTATTAAAGACTCTATTCTTGTTTCCGACCGGAACAAAATGTACATGAACGTTTCTATGATGAAATCTATTGAACGGAACAAAATTCCAGTAGTAATAACTTGATCGATAATTAACCGAAAAATGAATACCGACATTAATTCTGAAAGATGCATAAGGCGGAAGTGGTGCCCAACCTATATAATTATCGCTGTAACGCCATTCAACCCATGATGGTCCCCACTCGTAACCGGGAACCCAAACCCAGCCGTAAAAATCATCATTATACCATCTGCCGTAATGATAAGTTGCCCATCCAAACGGCTCATAAGATTCCCAATACCATCCGTAACTGGTATATTCCCAATGACCGACTGAATAAGGCGACCAATATCTATCAACACGGTAAGGCTTCCATACTACAAGATCATAATCTATTTGAATCCATTCGCCGTGCGGTCTTAAATTATGATAGAAAAAGTGGAAATCTGCATTATCATAACCAGCTTTGATCTCGGTAGTTAAAATACCGGCAAACATTATCACGAATATTACAATCATCTTTTTCATTTCATCCTCCTTTGGTGCTTTTATAACTAATTACTCAAGTTCAATGCCAATAGGAAACCTTAATTTATTACTTAAAATGAGGCATTTTTTTGAACCGAGCTTTCTAATTGTACATTTTTATGAACACATATTGTTCACCAAAGCAAATAGATTATTTGTGAACATTTTTCATTATTTTTTAGGAAAGAATTACAAATCAATTAGGGAGAGTGAAATGAGATTTTTATTAACCGTTTTATTTATTGCCTTGCTCTTTTCGGCTTGCACTACATCAAAGGAGGATCAAAAGAAAATGCTGGAAGAAAAAATTGCGAAATATGCCGTAACCGATATTAATTATGATGAATCTTTGTTAGACGAGAGACAAAAAGTTGTCGTGCAAAAATTATATGAAGCTGCAAAAATTATGGACGAAATTTTCCTTGAGCAGGTTTATTCAAAAAATCACGAGATCAAAAAGAAATTGGAAACCTCATCTGATGAGTTGGATAAACTTAAATTACAATTCTTCACAATTAATTTTGGTCCGTTCAATAGGTTGGACGGTAATAAACCTTTTATCGGTGATGATGAAAAACCGTTAGGTGCAAATTATTATCCCGAAGATATAACCAAAGAAGAATTTGAACAATGGATACAAGTAAATCCCGAAGATGAAAAATCATTTAGATCGGAATTCACCGTAATAAGAAGAAACTCAAACGGATTAGTTGCTATTCCTTATTCGGAATTTTACAAAACTAAACTTGAAACTGCTTCTGCGTTATTAAGAGAAGCAGCAGAGTTTGCTGATAACCCATCACTAAAAAATTATTTATTAACCAGGGCAACAGCATTTGAAACTAATGATTACTTCGAAAGCGATATGGCTTGGATGGACCTGAAAGATCATTCTATTGAAGTGATTATTGGACCTTACGAAGTTTATGAAGATGAACTTTTCAATTACAAAGCCGCCTTCGAATGTTTTCTTACAATTGTTGATCCCGGCGAAACCAAAAAGTTGGAAATATTTGCAAAGTACTTAAAAGAAATGGAAGATAACCTTCCTATACCAGACGAACATAAAAATTATGATCGAGGTTCAGATTCACCAATCATAGTTGCACAAGAGGTTTTCACCGGTGGTGATACAAAAGCCGGCGTACAGACTTTAGCTTTCAACTTACCTAATGACGAAAGAGTTCGTCAAGCAAAGGGTTCAAAAAAAGTCATGTTGAAAAATATTCACGAAGCAAAATTCGAAAAACTCCTCTACCCAATTGCGCAGAAAGTTTTAGATGCCGAACAACTCGAGTATGTCACATTTGATGCATTTTTCAACCATACATTAATGCATGAAATGTCACATGGTGTCGGACCCGGTTTTATAACGGTTGATGGTCGGCAGACCGAAGTTAAAACGGAATTGAAAGAAACATATTCCAAAATAGAGGAATGCAAAGCAGATATTCTCGGTATGTACAACAATGTTTTGATGATAGAAAAAGGAGTTTATCCAAAGGAATTTGAAAATGAACTCTGGTCAACTTTTTTAGCCGGAATATTTCGTTCTGTTAGATTCGGAGTTGATGCTGCACACGGAGGAGGCAATGCTATTATTTTTAATTACTTATTGGAAAATGGAGCTTACGAGTACAACGAAGCTTCCAACAAAGTAAAAGTTAATTACGATAAAGTTTATGATGTTCTCCAAGAACTTGCAACAAAGATACTGTTGGTACAGGCAAAAGGTGATTATGCCGGAGCGAAAGAATTGATTGAGCAGTATGGAGTTGATTCGCCAACGATGGTTAAATTAAAATCTCAATTAGCTGATTTACCTGTTGATATCTGGCCTAATTTTGAAATAGAAAATAGTCAGTAAAAATTGTTGTTAGAAATCAATAATTAACCGGTACGGTTACAGTAACTTTTGATCGTACCGGTTTTCCATTTAATTGAGCCGGTTCAAATTTAGTTCTAATTAACGCAACTTCCGCAGCTATACCTGCACCATGAGATAAATCTTTTATCACGGTTGTGTTGGTAACACGTCCGGTTTCATCAACATCGCAAAGAATAATAACATTCCCTTTTACATTATTATCTCTTACTCTTTGGGGAATTTTGAAATTATTTATGACCGCTCTAATACCATCTTTTGGTTTAGCACAAACATCAACACCGCTGCAGTTAAAATTATCGAGTGAGCTTTGAGCGGTGCTGATATTTCCCGTTGTAATAATTTCTTGTTTATACTGCTCTTTCGGTTCCGATGAAGATTGAACCGGAATATTTTCGGGAGTGGATTTAGTTGTCGGCTGTCCGATTGTTGGTGAAGAATAATTTTGTTCGGATTCTTGCACGTATTTTGGAACTTCTCTTGCTGCTGCAACTTCTTCGGATTTTTCGAGTTTGAATTCGACATTAAGTGTAAGATTAGAAGTTGTTGGTCCGCTGTCATTTTGTCCGGGCAAGAATCTTGTTTTACGAACAGCTTCAATTGCAGCTTCATCACAGCCGAGACCAATTCCTTTCATCACTTTTGTATCTGTTACTACACCGTTTCTATCAACTGTAACTATTAGTCTAACAATACCTTCAAGACCATAAGCTTTTGCATCCGGCGGGTAAATTAATTTTTCATAAATAGATGACATTCCGCCTAAGGGCTGCGGGCAAATTTTAACATCGCATAAAAATTCTTCTGTTTTCTTTTGAGCAATTTGTTGCTGATTCCCCGCTCGGTAAGCTTCAATCGGAGCTTGATAATAAGGGTCATATTCAAAAGTGGTTATCTTTACAAGCTTTCCTTTTTCATAATTAATAATTTCCTTCAAAGCTCCGTTGGCAAAATATCTTTTAACTATTCCATCGATGTATCCCTCTTTAACAAATTTCTCTTCCTTCAATAAACCCGATTCAAAATAAGAGCGGCACCATCCGTTTAATTTACCGTTGGCAAATGTTTTTGTCTCCTGAAGATTACCGTTGTCGTAATACCAATTGGAGATGCCGTCATAAATTCCATTTGAGTATGATATTTCTGCACTTTTTTTACCATTCATGTGGTAAGATTTGAATACACCGGTTTGAGCCGATAAAAATGTTGTAAATACGAGAATCAATAGAATAATTTTTACAATTCGAAATTTCATACTCACTCTTTTGTTTTTATAAGAAGCAAATTTATAAAGAACATCCGTCAATAAAAATGTAAAAGAGAAGTTTTGTTAATAACGAAATCAACAGTACAACAAAGAATGAGCTAATCATTAGAATAAGATTTGAACATCTTAATATTTTTGTCTAATTTAAATTGTGTTAAACATTCACGGAGATAAAATGCTAAAAAAAATTTTACTCTCGTTTTTACCTTTCTTATTTCTCTCGTCAACAATCATTTCTCAAGAAGCGACAAAAATTGGTGATTTTACTTACGATGATTTTGAAAAACCGGAATACTGCGGAACATCCTGCCATACGGATTTTTACCAGCAATGGAAACAAGCAATGATGTCGCAAGCATATACTCATCATTGGGATGAAATTGAGTATTTTAAGTTAGCGGTTCCTCATGCAGAAAGAGACGAAAAAGTTGCCGAAGTTAAAGAAGGTTGTAACGGATGTCATACACCAATTGCCTATATTTCCGGGGATAACCCTCCCCCATTTCCTTCGGAAAATTCAAGAGCAAATGAATCTGTTTCGTGCGATGTCTGTCATACGATAACCGGTTTTGCAGGTGAGGTACCTTATAATTTTAATTACATAATGTCGCCCGGTAAAACAAAATACAGTTCACGCAAAGGTGATATTGATTCGCCTGCTCATCAAATCGTTAGATCTGATTTTCACAAAACAACGGAGTTCTGCGGTATATGCCATAATGAAAAAAGTCCTTACGATATTTGGGTAAAATCAACTCAATTGGAATGGAAAGAAGGGCCTTACGCTGAAGAAAATGTAAGATGTCAAGATTGTCACATGACAAATGCAGAGACCAAAAGTGCAACGATGGGAATTACATATCCTGACACAAAATTACATTTATTCCACGGCGCACATGATCCGGGCAAAGTTAAGGGAACAATTGAAGTGAGAATTCACCCCGATATTCGAGAGGTTGAACCGGGCGATGTTGTTAAACTTACTGTCGCTCTATTCAATCAAAAAACCGGGCACAAATTCCCTACAGGTTCAGTTGAAGACAGAATTGTTTGGCTTCATGTTGAAGCTAAGGATTCCGAAGGAAATATTTTTCACCTTCCTGTTGATAAGAAAGGTTTTGAAGGTGAAGAATATACTATTGCCGCAGATGTTTTAGCTTATCAAGATATGGGGATTCCACTTGATCTGCCTGACTTTAAAGGAGTTCAGAGAGATGCAATACCATTCGGCAACAGAATTTTTAGAATGCCATATTTTGATCCGCAGGGTAGAATGACAATTCAACAATGGAACACTGCTTCACTAGGCGTTGATTACCGTTTTGCTCCGCGCGAAACCAAGATTGAAACATTCACTTTCAATCTCCCTTATGAAATTGCCGAAGGAAAAGTAACAGTAACAGCGACAATCAATTATCAAAAATTAGTTACATCGGTCGGTGAGTTTTTAGAAGTCCCCGATGAAGAAATGGAAATAATTAAAGTTGGTGAACATAGTACTGAATTTACTGTTTTCTATTAATGAGGTGATAAAATGAAACGAAAAATTTATCAGGTAGTGGGTTTATTAATCTTAGTATTATTTTTTTCAGATACGCTTCTTGCGATACCTGCATTTGCAAGAAAGTATAACATGAGCTGCACAACTTGTCACGCGCCTGCACCAAGATTAAAAGCTTTCGGTGATGAATTTGCCGGTAACGGTTTTGTACTTTCCGATCAAGAAAATCCCCGTTACTATGTTAATACCGGGGATGATGATTTATTCCTTATCCGCGACCTTCCGCTTGCCGTAAGATTAGAGGGACTGGTAACATATAATCATAACAATTCCGATAAGAGTGATTTTAATGCACCCTATAATTTGAAACTTCTTTCCGGCGGTGAAATTGCACCCGATATAGCTTATTATTTTTATTTCTTCTTCAGCGAACGCGGGCATGTTGCCGGTATTGAAGACGCTTTCATTATGTTTAATAATTTATTCGGGACTGAGCTTGATTTATACATCGGTCAATTTCAAGTCTCCGATCCATTATTCAAGAGAGAACTGCGATTAACATTTGATGATTACGATATTTATAAAACGAAAATTGGGGCATCTCGCATTAACTTGGCTTATGACCGGGGCATCATGCTTACTTACGGTTTTGATACCGGTACCGATATTATTATTGAAGTATTAAACGGAACAGGTATAGGAGATGCTGATGTATTAAACAATTTTGATTACGATAAACACAAAAACTTTGCAGGAAGAATTTCTCAAGATATTGGAGAGTTTTTTAGGATCGGTGGTTTCGGTTATTACGGTAAAGAAGATTTAGAACAAGGAGGTGATTATTTCACCAACGAAGTTTGGTATGCCGGCGGAGATTTGACTCTTAGTTTTAATGA
>CAYLVF010000143.1:0-6656 GCA_964387045.1 uncultured Melioribacter sp.
TGCTCAAAATTTCGATATCAAGCCAAATGTTTTGATTCTTAGCATAAAAAATATCAAGTTTGCGTTTTTCTTCTTCGTCGTTCTTGTCAATGTTCTCGATATTCCACAGCCCGGTTAAACCTTTTTTACCGAGGTATAATCCCTCTATTTGACTAGTGGATTCCGGACCGACGAAACTGAATTTTCCCGTAAATACTTTCGGAACATTTAGAATAAAATCGGAAAATTCGGATGTCCTTCCGGTGAGCTTACGGTGCGAATATATTAAAGGGTAGAGCAAAAGTAAAATTAACGCACTAAATATGAAATCAAACATTGTTTTTGCAGCTTTATGAGGGAAAGATGATATGTTGTAATAGACTTTTAATAATGGTATGTCTTCCAGCATTGTAATTGAAGACTTGCCGACTAAGTAGTCCATGTCGCTTCCGGCAACCAAAAATTCTACATTCATTCCTTGACAGTTTGATACAACACTGAACATCTGGTTAAAAGTAATTTCATCGGAAGAGAAAATTACCTTGTCAATTTTATTTTCTTGAATTACTTTTTTGATATTTCCGAGTGATCCGATCACACGAAAATTTTGGATCGTTTCACCTATACTTTTAGTACTAATACCAACCAACCCAATAATATGATGAATTGATGTTAAACTTGATTTCAATTTTTTTGTTAATGTTAATGCTTTACTATTTGTTCCGACTATGAGCGTCCTGTTCTTTCTTTCATTTGCCGAAAGTCCGATCTTAAAAATTGTTTTTGCAATTATCCTCCAAAATGTAAACCCGAAAAACATTAGAGAAAATGCAATAAGTACGACAGCTCTGCTGAATGCATATTGTTTGAAAAAGAAAGTCATTGACGTAATAACCATCAATCCCACTATTAGTGATAAAGAACTGCGAAGAACTGAGAATCCGTCCTTTCTATACGAGTTCATCAATGCAGAAATAACAATCTGAATGAAAGCCGGAACGAAGTATACAGCGGGTTTAAACATTGCGGGGAAACCTTCCCATCTTTCATTACTGTAAATTTCTTCGGCAGATATGAATGACAAAACACCCACGATCAAATCAAAGATTACCGCAATAATTACTAACCGGTAAAGGTTTGAAAATGCAAAAAGCTTTCGGAAAAAGATTGCTGCTTGCAATATTAATTCCACAATAAAAAAAGACGAGAAATGTTTACGGACAAATAGATGCATTGCATCATAAAATACTTTTGTCTCGTCAATGCTGCTCCGTTTTGTACTCTCGCCTTTGTAATGAATAATTTCGGTTGAATGAACGTAATAAACTTTGTAACCCTCTTTCTGAGTTCTGTAACACAAATCAAGATCTTCGCCGTACATAAAAAACTGGGGATCGAATCCTTTCGTTTTTTTATAAACTTCTCTACGCATCATCATAAAAGAACCGGAGATTGCATCAACTTCGTGTGTTTCATTTTCATCAAGGTAAGTGAGATTATATCTTGCGAATAGTTTACTATTCGGAAAGAGTTTACTTAAACCGGTTATTTTTGTGAATGATGTCCACGGACCGGGGAAACTTCTTCTGCAAGCAAGTTGTAATGTTCCGTCAGGATTTAATACTTTGCAACCAACCATTCCTGCATCGGGAGTATTTTCTAAGAATTCAATCAGCTTAGTGAAAGTGTCTTCTTTAACAATCGTATCGGGATTAATCAGAACGAAATATTTTCCATTGGCAATATTCAATGCTTGATTGTTTGCCGCACCGAAACCGACATTAATCTTGTTCTCAATTAGGGTTACATCCGGGTATTTATTGCGAACTGCTTCAACACTTCCGTCATCGGAAGCATTATCAACAATTATAATTTCGCTATCAAATTTAGATACGGCTTTGTGCAGAGAATCGAGAAGGTTGAGAAGAAATTCTTTTACGTTATAGTTTACTATTATGATAGATAACTGCATATAAATAAATTAATCCAAAGTTTTAAACATACTTGCAAACCGTAATTTCCAAACCATGAAAATTGCTTCGTGAACAATTTTCTTTGACATTTTTGAACTACCGTCAGTCCGATCAACAAATGTTATGGGAATTTCTTTTAGTTTGAATCCTTTTTTCCACGCTTTAAAATTCATTTCTATTTGGAATGAATAACCGTTTGAAGTGATCTTATCCAGGTTAATTGATTCAAGAACTTCTCGCCGCCAACATTTATAACCGCCGGTTGCATCGCATATCGGCATACCGGTAATTACTTTTGTATAAATATTTGCAAAGTAACTTAATAGTAATCTGCTCATCGGCCAGTTGACAACATTAACACCTTTTATATATCTACTTCCTATAACAACATCATTCTCTTTAATGTGTTTCAAAAATTGTTTTATCTCTTTCGGGTCATGTGAAAAATCAGCATCCATCTGAATTGCCAAATCATATTTATTCTCAATTACATATTTGAACCCGCGTACATAAGCAGTTCCCAATCCCAACTTACCCTCTCTTTCAATCAATTTGATTTGAGGGTCGGATTCGGATAATTCAGTTACAGTTTTACCGGTTCCGTCTGGAGAGTTGTCGTCAACTATAAGCAGATCAATTGAAGGATAGGTTGACCTAAGTTGATTAATCAGCTTTTGTATATTACTTAATTCGTTATATGTTGGAATAATTATGAGTGTTTTTTTCATGATTCACCTTATTCGTAATGACCTTTACCAAAAAGTACAACGAACACTGTTCGGAAGATAATTTTTAAGTCCATACGCAATGACATATTTTCAATATAGAAAAGATCATAGCGAAGTTTAGTTTTGACATCTTCAATAGATTCGTCGTACTTATGTTTAACTTGCGCCCATCCGGTAATACCGGGGCGAACTCTTAATCTTCTTTTGTATAAAGGAATTTCTTCAGAAAGTTTTTCAACAAAGTAAGGTCTTTCAGGGCGAGGACCTACAAAACTCATTTCTCCTTTCAATACGTTTATTACTTGCGGGATTTCATCCAATCGTAATTTTCTAATTATTCTTCCTACCGGTGTAATTCTCGGATCATATTTTGTTGACCAAACCGGACCGGATTCTTTTTCGGCATCATGTACCATTGAACGGAATTTATAAATCTTAAATACTTTCCCATTGAAACCGCTTCTTTCTTGCTTATAGAAAACAGGACCTTTGCTGTCCAACTTAATTGCAACCGCCGTTAATAACAAGACCGGTGAAGTAATAACAATAAATATCAGAGAAATAAAAATATCCATCAACCTTTTAACTTTCTTCTCCCATTCGGGCATCAACTGCGGCATTATATCAATAAGAGGAAAACCGTAGATTTGAGTCGTACGGGCTTGTCCGCTGATAATTTCATACAAGTCGGGCACTATTTTTATTCCGACATCCAAGCCATCGGTTTTTGCAATAACTTTTAAGAATATATCTTCTTCGTGATGTTCTAACGCAATAATAATTTCTTTACAATCATATTTTTCAAGAACTGATCTAATATTGTCGGTAAGATCAACCGCTTTCATTCCGAGATGTTCTTTACCAAGATTTTCTTCTTTTACTGCAACATAAGCTTTAACATCAAGCCCCAATCCTCTGTGATTCGCAATTGAATTATGAATTCTATGAGCTTTTTCATTAAACCCGACAATTACCGCACCTCTTCTCCCGATTCCTTTGAAGAGCAAATTTCTCTGGATACTTCTAACTAATATTCTTCCAATTGCAACGGAGAAGAAAAAGATGATCCAGTAAATGAAAATTATATAGCGGGTACCGGAGCTAATATTTTGCGATACGTCATCATAAAAAATGACAAAGAATAAAATGAAAATACCCACAAAAGTTGCTTTGAATAAAAGTGTAATCTCATCAAACCGGGAATAAGCAAACCAAGTTCTATACATTCCGACAAAAAGAAATAGGAGCAACCAATACAAATAAACCACCATCATCGGTATAAGGAAAATCGGTTCCGAAAACATTTCAAACCAGCCGGTTTCAACTCGAAGAACAAAAAATGCTGCCCAAGCAAAATTAATTGTTATAAAATCTATAATCAGGACCAGTATTTTCTCGAGACGTTTATTCAATTAGGCAACCTGTTTAAAATATTTATCTGAAATATATTCTCCGATAGAAAGTGCAGAAGTAGCCGCCGGTGAAGGTGCGTTGCAAACGTGAATTAAATTTTCTTGTTCGACAAAATAAAAATCATCAATTAGTTTTCCGTTTTTGTCACATGCTTGAGCGCGGACACCGGCGCCCCCTTTTATCAAATCACTTTCCTTTATTTCCGGAATTAGTTTCTGGAGAGCTTTAACAAATGCGTTCTTATTAAATGATCTGTAAAATTCACCCAAGCCCATCTTCCAATAATTTAACGCAACTTTGTGAAAACCCCGCCAGCTCAAACTATCAATCGTATCTCTAAAATTAAAACTCAATTTTGAATAACCTTCTCTTTTAAATGAGAACACGGCATTTGGTCCGCATTCAACATCACCATTAATCATTCTTGTAAAATGAACACCCAGAAACGGGAAAGCAGGGTCGGGAACAGGATAGATTAAATTATTAACCAATGTTTTGCTTGAGTCTTTTAATTTATAATACTCACCTCTAAACGGAATTATTCTAACATCCAAATCAGGCTTTGTCATCCTTGCAATTCTATCGGATTGCAAACCTGCACAAGTTATAACAAACTTAGAGTGATATTCTCCGCTATTTGTTTCAACAATTATTACATCATGAGTATTAATTATTTTTTGCAATGATGTATTAAAAACAATTTCGCCACCTTTTTTGCGAATCGATTCAGCTAATTTTTCAGACACAATTTTAAAATCAATAATTCCGGTTTGAGGTACAAAGATTCCTTTAATTCCGTTAACATGAGGTTCCCTTTCTTTCAATTGAACTTCGGACAAATATTTAATTCCATCTAAGCCGTTTTCAATTCCGCGATTGAAAATATTCTCTAGAGCCGGTAATTCTTTTTCCGAAGCTGCGACAATAACTTTACCGCAGATATCATATTCGATATTGTTTTCATCACAAAAATCCAAAAGCATCTGATAACCGCGTCCGCAATTAATTGCCTTTAAACTTCCCGGTTTATAATAGATACCGGAATGAATAACTCCGCTATTATTTCCGGTTTGATGTTTAGCTACTTCATTTTCTTTTTCGATAATTAATAACCTAATATTAGGATTCTTTTTAAGTATCGTGTATGCAGTTGCTAAACCGACAATGCCGGCACCGATTATAGTGATATCGCTTGTTTTCAAGATTATTCAGATTTTAGTTTAAAGTCATTAACTATTTTTTCAAAGTAAGAATCTAAGTCAATACCAATCTTTTCCCAATCATAATTAGTTTCAACAAATTTTCTTGCATTATTGCCCACGTTCATAGCAAGTTCTTCATTGTTTAATAGATTGAGAACTTTCTCAACAAATTCGTTTGTTGAATCTGATATAAAAATCTCTACATCAGGATTCGCATTTATACCTTTTGCCGCATGCGAAGATATAACAGCCGGTAATGACATTGACATTGCTTCAAGAATTTTATTTTGCAATCCTGTTCCAAGCTGCATCGGAGCTATAAAAACTTTAGCCCTATTATAAAATGGTCTGATATCTTCAACCCAACCGGTTACAATTATATTTTTCGCGGTTAATTTTTTAATGCGACTATTGGGCGATGATCCAACTATATAGAATTTACATTGAGGTCTTTCTTTAATTATAATTGGAAGAATGTTTTCCGTAAAAAATATTACTGCATCCACATTGGGAGGATAACTCATATTACCAACAAAAATTAAATCAATATCTTTCTGAACTGTTTCATCAGCAGTAAAATAATTTGTTAATACGCCATTCGGTATAACTTTTACAGAGGATTTATCGTCAATCGGAAGTGAGTTTTTGTCATTCTCAGTAATAATTACAGTCCCGTCAAATTGATTACTAACCTCTGCTTCGTATTTCAAAACTCTTTTATGCTCAATATTTATTATAGGTCTGATCAAAAAAGAAGCTTTACTTTTTCGTAACTCCAAACCTTTAGATAACACATCAACATAATCAATAACTTTTGGGACATTGTCTATAGAGTTAAGATACTTACTCATTCTAATAAGTTGACACACAACTATGTCCGGCTTAAAATCATCAATAACGGCTTCAATCGCCTTCTTATTTTTTCTAGTAAAGAAATATTCAGTTTGGAAAGGGAATGCCGTAAAAATTCCCCTAAATAAATTAATAAGTTTCGAAAGGAGATTAAGTTTTAAAACTTTGACGTGATCGGCAATATTTTTTACTTGGCTTTCGTTAAAATTTAGGGGCATCTCTTCATCAATTGAGATAAGAAAAATCTCATGATGTTTCTTAAGCAGTTTAAGTTGATTATATGCTCTTAGCTTATCCCCTTTATTTATAGGGTATGGAAAACGAGATATCAAGTAAATGATTTTCAATATAAGTAGCGTTTAGTTATTAAGGATAAATTTACCAAAAATTCTTCAGTCCGTCTGTAAAACCTTTTGTCAGAGATTTGATTGATTCTTCGGACTGTAATTTTAATTCTGAACTTGCAAATAATTTATTTTTTGAAAGAACTAAATATTTAGCTGCGGTAT
>CAYLVF010000144.1:0-6504 GCA_964387045.1 uncultured Melioribacter sp.
AATAGGGAAAACTCTTAGCTCATAGTATCCGTCACGCTTGAATAAAATAGACGGGTCTAAATTTCTACCGACAATTTCATTATAAATTTGTCCGGCAGTCCACTCATCCATAATTTCCGCTTGAATTATTTCGTCTTCAATCCAAAGCCAGGAATCATGAACAAATGCATTGTTGTGCAAATTAAACTTAAGTTCAACTTCCAAACTATCACTCGGGTCAAAATAAGTTTGGTCTGCAGAGAATGTTAAGTATAAGCCGTACTCAAAGAAAACACCTTTTGGTCTGATTGTTAAAGTAGCTTCTTCAATTATACCGGGTTCACCCCACCAACCCCATTGCGGGTTAATTATATAGAGTGAATTTTGAGCGTTGATTGAAGAGAAAATTCCAAACAATATTAGATTGATAAGCCAAATTTTTAGAATTATTTTCATAATAGTCTCCTTAATAATTGGATTATTCTCAATATTAATTTAATAATAGGATACTTAAATAAATTGAAAAAGTCTATATGAAAATTTGGTTATTGATACTTGAGGTCGGGTTTTACACCGCAGGCAAAGGCTTTACAACTTTTCTATTATTACAATTGATAAATCATCATTCATTTTAGCATTGCCCCGGTAGTCTTCAATCGTTTTGAAGATATAAGTACCCAAATCTTTTGCCGGTCTATGTCTCTGATTTTCTAGAATTTTCATAAATCTTGTGTCACCAAAAAAGACACCGTTTTCATCTACGGCTTCCGTTACTCCATCGGAATAGACAATAAATTTTTCGCCGGATTGCATAATGATCATTTCTTCCGGAAGTTCTAATTCTTTAAGCAACCCTAACGCCGGACCACCTTTCTTCAATGGCTCAATAGAATCTTTCTTTACTATAACAGGCGGCATATGCCCGGCATTTATGAATTTTACTTTATTGTCGTTTTCAAAAATTTCAAGATAGAGGAGAGATGCAAAAATACTTTTAAGACTATCACGGTGAAAAATTTTATTTATTTTTGAAATTAATTCGGTTAACGAAACATTAACATCAGCCAAAGCTCTAATGGTTGCCTGAAGTTTCGCCATTATTAATGCGGCACTCAATCCTTTACCTGCCACATCGCCGATTGAAATACCGTATTTATTTTCCGAAAGTTGTAAGTAATCAATCAAATCACCGCCGACATCATTCGCCGATGTTGTAAAGAGCCAAACGTTCCATCCTTCAATATGAGGATTTGATTCTGGCATTAATGCAGATTGCACCTTATGCCCAGCTTCAAGCTCATCTTTCGCAAGAAGTTTATCTTTTAGTTCAAGCATTAAAACAAAGACCAAAATAAAGCCGCCAAGGATGTGACTATTACTA
Source organism: uncultured Melioribacter sp. (assembly GCA_964387045.1). GTDB lineage: Bacteria > Bacteroidota > Ignavibacteria > Ignavibacteriales > Melioribacteraceae > SURF-28. Next base: position 1,361 of record CAYLVF010000144.1, read on the forward strand.
CTGCTTGAAACACCTCCGGTTTCGAATTGAAAATTTGTCATAAAAATAAGAAGAATACCAAGTACAAAAAGGAGTCTTCGTACAGGGGTCATTCTGAAAAACATAGCGCGTAACAGCCACCAAGAGATTTTAAAGAATCTTCTAACGGGACTCATATCTCTAAGTTGATCTTTTTTTTCGTCGTCTAAAAAATTTTCTTTAAGTTCACGGTAATCATCCGAGAGAGTTTTTCGAAGATCGGGCTGGCGTAAATCGTCGCGAATAGTATGTCTAATTTTAGGTTCTTCTTTTTGTGCCATCTTTAAATATTTTTTGTTTGTCGATTATTAAGACGTTTCAAGATAGGTTTTTGTTTGGAATTGGTAAAGTACTTAGATTGCAGAAGTTATTTTTAAAAAGAAAAGATGAAAAATAAGCTTTCTTCCCTAAAAAATATCGGACCACAAAGTGAAAAGTGGCTCAACAAAATTGATATCTATACAATAGAAGATATAAAAAGACTTGGACCTGTCAACATTTACAACATTCTTAAAGTACAAGGATTTCCCGTTTCAAAATTATTGGTTTATGCATTACACGGGGCAATAATAGGCAGACATTGGAATGATCTTCCGAAAAAGGTTAAGAAGCAGCTTGACAAAGCGATAGAGGAAACAAAATTGTAAGAATGAATTCGAATTATCATTTTGTTAGCTTTATGTATGAAAAAACTCTACACCGGAACCGCCGGGTGGTCATACAAAGATTGGATCGGAAGTTTTTATCCCAAAAAACAATCAGCAGATTTTAACTGGCTTGAATACTATTCTCAATTTTTTAATTGCGTTGAAGTCAATTCAAGTTACTACTCTTATATCGATCCTAAAATTGTAAATAGTTGGTTAAAACACACCGCAGATAAAAATGATTTTCTTTTTACATTAAAACTTCATCAAGATTTTACTCATAAAAAGGACTTCACAAACAAAAATACAAAAGCGGTAAAGTTTGTGCTGGATAAACTTGCGAGCGAAGGAAAACTCGGCGGATTATTAATGCAATTCCCATACTCATTTTCACTCGATAAAGAGAATGCAAATCATGTTAAGAACTTAGTTGATACTTTTGCTGAATATGAAAAGTTTATCGAAGTAAGACATAAGTCGTGGTTTATAGATCGCTTTTTTGATTTTGTCAAATCAAACAATTCTTCACTTTGTGTTATTGATCAACCTTTGCTGGGTAAAGCTGTTGAGTTTGAACCAAATGTTGTGGGTGAAAATTTATACTTACGTTTTCATGGACGAAATGAAAAAGCTTGGAGTCAGTCAATTAAAAATTTTGGTAAGAAACAAACTTACGAACAGCAAAGCGCTCGCTACGATTATCTTTATTCACCCGGAGAGTTAATAGAAATTGACCAAAAGCTGAAAGAAGTAATTAATACGGTAAACAAAGTTATTGTAATAATGAATAACCATCCGCATGGGAATGCTGTTGCCAATGCACTTGAGATGCTTCATTTGTTAAGTGATAAAATGAAAATCAATGTACCGGAGAATACTCTAAAAGCTTACCCGAGATTGAAGAAGATTATTTGATTCAACAATAGGGCTAAAGCCCATTTATAAATAAGCTTGTTTTAGTTTCTCCTTTCCCAAAGAACTAACGAGCTGCACTTCGTCAACCATCAGTTCTTTTTCCGGATCACCGAAGAAATCCTTGCTTGTTCTATCTTTCCGAGTTATTGATTCCGCTTTAACCGCAGAGAGAACCGATAATTTTTCAACAATAATATTATTGCCGCTTTCTGCATCAACTTTTCCTTCAATTAAATACGGTCCCATTGAAATTGTAAGTTCCGCATATTTCCGGTACGCTTCGGGAAAAATCACCGCTTCGAATGTTTCAGTTTTATCTTCAAGTGAAAGAAATTTCATTATTCCGCCTTTGCTTGTAGTTACCCGCTTAGATGCCATATACCAGCCGATCATTTTAATTTTTTTGCCGTTATACTTCTGCATATCCGCAGCCTTAACAATATTTTTTTCATTCACTTCATCAAAAAAATCTAACGGGTGATGCGAAACCATGTAGCCGAATATTTCGTATTCATTGTAACATGTTTCTTCTATTCCGAATTCTTTATTGGTTAGGACTTCCTTTTCAAGTTTACTTGTATTGTTTGCAAAGAGATTTATATTCTCATCTTCTAAAAGTTTCTTGTTGTAGAAATAAATATCAAGCAAACGAAGAAGCGTTGGACGTGTTTGTTTAAGTGAATCCATTGCGCCGCATTTTATTAATCGTTCCGCACTTTCATAACCGAGATGAACACGTGAAAGAAAATTTGCAAGTGATGTGAATCGTCCGTTTTTTTTTCGTTCGGCTATAATTTTATCTGCGTAGCTTTGATCAAAATTTTTAACGGCAACAAACCCGATTCTTATTTCATTGCCTTTGCCGGTATATTCATATTCGCTTTCATTTATACAAGGAAGTAGAACTTTTAAGCCAAGCCGTTTACATTCGCTTATGTAAACCGCCGATGAATAATACCCGCCGCCGTTGCTAAGCACCCCCGCCATAAATTCCGCAGGGTAATAAGTTTTTAAGTATGCCATTTGATATGAAAGTACTGCAAACGATGCGCTATGCGCTTTACAGAACGCATACCCGGCAAATGATTCTATCTGATGCCAAAGTTCTTTTGCTACTTTTTCAGGATAACCTTTCTCTTTGCAGCACGCAAAAAATTTATCAACTATTAACTGCATTGCTTTGTGCGAGCGCATCTTTCCGCTCATCGCACGGCGTAATAAATCGGCTTCTTCAAGCGAAAGCCCTACAACATGATGCGCAATTTTAATCACATCCTCTTGATAGATCATCACTCCGTAAGTTTCACCGAGATATTTTTCCATTTCGGGAATAAGATATTTTCTTCGCACCGGATTCTTATGCCTCTCGATAAACTCTTTCATCATTCCGCTTTCGGCAACGCCGGGACGAATAACCGAACTTGCCGCCGTGAGCATTTCAAAATTATCGCAGTCAAGTCGTCGAAGGAGCGAACGCATTCCGGGACTTTCTATATAAAAACACCCGATAGTTTTCCCGCTTCGTATTAAATCGTTTGTTGCCTTATTGGTGAAGATCTTATCGTAGTCAAACATATTGAAGCCGGTTTGCTGAATAATTTGCGGCACCCGGTCAAAAATTTTTCCGAATTTATCGGAATTAGGCAATTTGTATTCTGCCATATCCAGCAAAACCGACTTGCTACTTTCGGGCGATTTGTTGATATTTATAGTGAACATTTGGACACTATTATACGAACTGATTTTGATTCTTTCAAGGGGAAAATGTGTGTTGAGAAGTGAAAAGGGAAAAAATGAGCAGCTTCGTTTAGAATAACCCTGTAAAAAATTACAGAACTATGAAAACAATATTTCACTTAGATATGGATGCATTTTTTGTTTCGGTTGAGCGAAATTTGGATCCCTCGTTAGAAGGCAAGCCGGTGATAGTAGGCGGCAATCCAAAAGGGGGGCGCGGAGTTGTTGCCGCGTGTAGTTATGAAGCACGTACTTACGGACTCCATTCTGCAATGCCAATCAAAACCGCTTACCGATTATGTCCGCATGGTGAATATATTCGCGGACACGGCAAGGAATACAGCCGGTATTCAAAAGCTGTGAAAAGAATTTTAGAAAAATATTTCCCTACAATTGAACGGGCTTCTATTGATGAATTTTATCTAGATTTTTCCGGCTGCGAAAAGATATACGGTAACCCGGAAAATTTCGCAAAAAAAATACAAGATGAAATTTGGGAAGAACTTCATCTCCCCTGTTCAATCGGAATTTCAAGCAACAAATCAGTTTCCAAAATAGCATCCGATTACAGAAAACCGAAAGGTATAACCTTCGTTCCGCACGGAAAGGAAAAAGAATTTTTAGCTCCTCTTCCTATCGAAAAAGTGCCCGGTATTGGTAAAGCAACATTTCTAATTTTACGGGCACGGGGATTTAAAACCGTAGGCGATATTGCAACCGCATCCCAGGATTATCTTACAACCTTACTGGGCAAGTATGGTATTGCCCTTTGGGAAAAAGCAAACGGAGAAGGAAGCACACATTTTTCAACAGAGCACGAACGTAAAAGTATTTCGAAAGAGACAACTTTCGGTGAAGACATTGTTAACAAAGAAAAAATCGAATCTGTCCTTTTTGAACTTGTTGAAGAAGCGTGTCAATTGCTGCGTAACGAAAGTTGGCAGACTTCAACTGTTTCGATGAAACTTCGATATGCAGATTTTGTAACGCTTACTCGTTCAAAATCATTACAGGGTACCGATGATGATAAAACAATTTACAATGTTGCAGTTGATCTTTTCCGTAAAGCATATACACGTAGAGTTGGTGTAAGACTTATAGGAATTCATTTAAGTAAACTCGAACATTTTACAGAGCAGGAACTTCTTTTTGAAGATGAAGAAACATTACGCAAACGAATGTTAAGAGCCGTAATGAAAATCCGCGACAAATTTGGTTTTGATGTGATTCATATGGGAAGGAATGTGTGAATGCTTATGTAACAGGGGGCGACCAATGGCAAAGCCATGCCTATGGCAAAAGTAATGTTTTATTTTTATTAGCCGCGAATTATGCTAATACTCGCGGATATTTTTTTGAATAATTACTTTTTGGTCACCCCCTGATTGATATAAAAACTATTAAATCAAAAATCCGCAGACATAAAGTCTGCGGTTACATTGTTCTTTAATAAAATAAACCATGAAAAAGAAATTAGCGAAGCGCAAGAGAAATTTTGATTGCTTTGTCAACATCAAGCATTTTTTCTCTGTCTAAACTTCCGAATTTTGTAATTAGTCTTTGTTCTTTATCGATTGTGCGAATTTGTCCGCAATCGATATAGCTTTCTTCTTTTATTCCGCCTTCACCTTTTTGAAGGTGTATCATAATCGGCAGCGGCTTGGTGATTTCTTTAACGCTTGAGATCGGAGCAATTATTGTAACCGGACTGAATTTATTACCAATATCATTCTGAATAATTACTGCCGGTCTTGCTTTGCCGATTTCTTTACCAACGATTGGGTCAAGATTAACTAAATAAACATCTCCGCGAAGAAGTGGGGTAAC
>CAYLVF010000145.1:0-6497 GCA_964387045.1 uncultured Melioribacter sp.
TTAATGAAGAATTTCCTAAACATATTCAGCTTCCGCTTATAACAACCGTTGTTGATGATTTACTAAATCGGGGTAAATGCATAAGTATCGGAGAATCTGCATCAAGAACAAATTGGGTAATGGATAGAATACTGGGTAAAATTTAATAATATATTTACTTACGGCAGGATTTTATTATGAAGGTTAAAAAAAACGTTATTCTCATTTCGATTTATCTGCTCGTAATCTTGATAACTCTTACCCATGCTCAACAAATAACAACATCACCTGATGAAGTACTCTCGATTATGAAAGAAGTTGCCGGCTGGCAGCTTGATAATCCCGTTCGCTTCGATATTACTGTTGAAAGTAATGGAGGAAATGAACAGTACAGTATTTTATGGGACGGAACATTTGTGAGACAACGCGGTAAAGAACTAAGGACGGATCAGTACGAAGTCCGTTCGGTCGGCTGGAGATATCTCGGTCATCTTGCTGCAAGTCCACTGGCATTCTCAAGTTTGCCCACACCAGTAAAGCAAACTTTCACCGGGCGGTTAAATCTTGATCCCGAAAGTATTGTCGAAATTGAAATGTGCGATCAAGATACTAAGGGATGGGAAATGGGTGCTTTTTATGTTGGACTTGAAGCACTGGCGGAAATTTCGGATGACCAAAAATATGTTGACGTACTTAGATTGATTGGTGAAGCGAACGACTGGAAATTAGGTGACCGAATTTATCATGCTGACGATCACTGCGTTGGGCAGATGTATCTTTATCTTTATAAAATTTATGAAAAAGTCGACATGCTGGCAAATGTTCAAATGCAATTCGATTGGATAATTGAAAATCCGCATCCGCAATCGCTCAATTACTCGGAAGGGAAAAACAGATGGAGCTGGTGCGATGCTTTATTTATGTCCCCTACCGCTTGGCTTTTGCTTTCCAATATAACCGGAGTAGATAAATATCTTGATTACATGAATAGGAGATGGTGGCTGACAATCGACCATCTTTACGATAAAGAAGAACATCTTTTTTACAGGGATGACCGTTATTACGATCGCCGCGAAGCCAATAACGAAAAGGTTTTTTGGAGCCGGGGTAACGGTTGGGTGCTGGCTGGACTCGCAAGAATTATTCAAAATTTACCCGACGATTTTTCCGATCGCGATAAATTTATCACTTTATATAAAGAGATGATGCACCGTATTAAAGAAATACAACCCGGAGATGGTATGTTTCGCGCCAGTCTTCTCGATCCCGACAGTTATCCCGTTAAAGAATCAAGCGGTACAGCTTTTTTTATTTATGCAGCCGCATGGGGTATTAATAACGGATTTCTTTCTGCTGATGAATATTTGCCATTCGTCGCAAAATCTTGGAACGGATTGTTAGAATGCGTCAATAAAGAAGGGAAATTAGGCTGGACACAGCTTCCGGGATCCGAACCGGGTGATGTTGAGAAAGAGTACAATGCTCCTTACGGTGCGGGTGCTTTTTTACTTGCAGGAAGTGAAATTTATAAATTGCTCATTACATAGTTAGATCAAAAACTGAAATCGCATGACAAAACATTTTTTTAAGTTAATTTTCATTCTGTATCTGACGATGCAGCTAATTTCGCAGGAACACCCATTCATGATCGTAAAAGAGTCCGAGTATGAGAATTTACGGAAACTATCTAATAATTTCCCCTGGTCGGAGTTCAAGAATAAAGCAATTGAAGCGGTTGATCAAATTGAGTATTATGAGTCCGACGGCTATGTACACACATGTAATACCCTAAGTGATCTAGCAGGGGCTCTTGGTCTCTGCTATATACTCTTCCCGGAAAACAAAGAAGTTTATGTAAATAAATTCGAAACCGATGTTTACAGTTTTCTCAAAGATATAAGAACGAGTAAAGAGTTGAGCAAAAATCCTACCGAGCACGGTTTTAACGTCGGTCCTTCCCAAGCTGCATTCATGATTTACCTTACACTTGATATAATGTACAATGATATTGAAGTTGCTAAACGGAATGAAATTGAAGCTGATCTCGAGTATATTTCTCTAAACCACCATACATCATGGGAAGAGAGCAAGTTTGCCATCGAAGGGATGTATGCACTATATAATTATGGTGCGGAATCAGTACAGTTTATTGCGAAAAAAAATCAATACCGAGAATTCTTATTGAGTGCCTCATCTCCGGACGGAGTCTATACAACCGGTCCCGGTTACACTCATAGCCGGCTGTATATGAACCGCCGTACACAAAAAAAGATTTTTATCGATATTTGCGAATATCAAGGGTATTACGAATTCTATTCGGATTCGGTTTTTGTAAATCTGCATGAGTGGATCTTCGGTTATTCGGTAACACCGTTCAATCGAACTTACACATTCGGTGATTCGCCTCCAATGAAGCCTTTGTACGAGTGGGCAACATCGGCATTACGCTTAAATCGTTTTTCTCCTCTTGCTCAATCATATGCGGCCTGGTATATCGGTCCTCAGCAAAATTTTACGCTTGAAAATACACTGTTGAATTACTTATTAACCGATGCCGAACCCGCCGAGGCGATACAGCCCGAAAGCCGCGTATTTAAAAACGGAGGCGCTTGGTTGTTGGGTGATGATCCTTCACCCAATAATTTTGCAGCTGTGCTTTGGAATATAAATACCGAAGTAGAAAGCCACAGCCATTTTGATGCGAACTCTATAAACCTCGTAGGATACGGGGAGTTCTTAATCAGAAATTCCGGTTATAACAATTGGCAGGCACCAGATCCGGAAACATGGGACTGGCTTCACAGAAATGCGCGATCTTCCAATACGGTAACTGTCAATAATAAAAATCATGTTTCGTACAGAGGCGACGGTATTGTTGAAAGTATTATCGGTTATGATATTGAATATGCAACGGCGAAATCGGGGCAGGCGATCATTAACGGCAAGCATTTACGAAGTATACTATTTATTAAGCCGGTTGGTAATATTCCCGGTTATTTCGTGGTCTTTGATGAAGTTGAACCGTTTTTCGGGAGTAAACCGGTGAATGTTTATTTTCACCCAAACTCATACTTAAAACCCGAAGAGGAGATTGAGGGTCAACGTTATAAATTTAAGATCAAAAATTGCAGCAACAATGTAGACGATCTTTATTTGACAATTTTTTATAATGATAAACCCGACAAACTAGATATAGCCGAAGGCTACCGTGGGTCATATGAATCATGCAGCCGTTATTACGGAAAATATTTAAATGCCAAATATTCTACCGAACCTTCCAATTATGTTGATGCCGCGGTAATATTTTACCCTCATAGGAATGATGAACTAGCGCCGGCGATTACGGCAGTCGAAACCGAGAATTATAATCTTACGAAATTTAAAAACGTTTTTACAACAGACTATTTAATAAATCCGAAAATATCCGAGGAAATTGAAATTGACGGTTTTCGTATAAAGGCAGCATGTCTTTTTGTCAGGGAAAAAGGTTTCGCTGATCTGGACTTCTGGTGTTATAAAGGGAGTATGTTTCAAACCGGAGGGAACGAACGTATCGGCTATTCATCGGATACCGATGTTATGTTTTTGCTGAACGGTCGGAAAGGGGAGATTGTTTCAACCGGTGCTCGGCTTAGAGTGTATTATCCAGGCATCACACAATTTTTACTTGACGGTCGCACACTTCAACCTGATGGCGGTGGCGACTGGATAGATATTAATGTAAGTGAAGGAAATCATAAATTTGAAATTGTTTCCAGCATCAGCAGCGCCGAACCTGAAAAAACCCGTAAAGATTTCTATCTCTCTAATAATTATCCTAATCCTTTCAATCCTTTTACAAAAATAACTTATTCAATACCCGAGACCATACATTTGAAGATCGTTATATATGATTCTTTCGATAGGGAGATTGAAACAGTGGTAGATGAAACTAAGGAGGCGGGGACTTATTCCGTATTCTATAATAAATCGGAGCTCGCTAGCGGCGTTTATTATTATAAATTGATTACGGAAGAAAAAACATTGTCAAAAAAAATGATTTTACTCAAATAAAGTTTGGTGATTGGTTTATCTTATTTGCTAGATAAAAATTAATATTAGGTATGAAGATGAAATTTATTAAAGTAAAGATTACCTGCCTTTTATCGATACTTTTGGTTGTTTTTGCGGTCAGCTCATGCAGGAAGCAGAACTTATCTAATTATGACGAAGCGTGGGCAAAAGTACCGGAAATACTAAGTAAAATAGTTCCGCCTGCTTTTCCTGAAAGTGAGTTCGATGTATTGGAATTCGGTGCTAACCCGAATCCTGAGATCGACAATAGGTATGCCATTCAAGCTGCGATCGATTCGTGTACAGCAAACGGCGGTGGTAAAGTAGTAATTCCCGAAGGCGAATATCTTTTGAACGGGCCGCTTCATCTAAAATCTAATGTAAATCTTCATTTAAAAGAAAATGCTGTTATTTATTTTGGTTACAATCCCGATGATTATCTGCCTACTGTTGAAGTAAGATGGGAAGGAACTAGATGTTATAATTATTCTCCTTTTATTTATGCATTTGAACAAAAAAATATTGCTATAACCGGTAAGGGAACAATTGACGGTCAACAAGATAAGTTTTGGATTCTTTGGAAACTTATACAAGATGATGATAAAAATAAGTTGAGGAGCATGGGAAGTAAATTAGTTCCTCTTGAGGAAAGAATTTTCGGGAAGGGACATTTCTTAAGACCAACTTTAATAGAACCATATAAATCCGAAAATATTTTAATTGAGGGAGTTACTGTTAAAAACAGTCCCTTCTGGACTATTCACCCTGTATTTTGCAAAAATGTCACAATAAGAAACGTAAATATACGTCCCGGTCAATCTAATGATGATGGCTGTAACCCCGAATCTAGCGAATATGTGCTAATTGAAAACTGTAATTTCTATACAAACGATGATAACATTGCCATTAAATCTGGAAGGGATCAGGACGCATGGATTGAAAATGGTGGGAAGCCAAGTGAAAATATTATTATAAGAAATAATACTTTTCATAAAAGCGATGCCGGGGCAATATCAATCGGAAGCGAAATGTCAGGCGGTGTTCGTAATGTATTTGCCGAAAATAACATTGTTAAAAATGTTGGAAGAGTTTTTTATCTAAAATCTAATACAGATAGAGGTGGTATTATAGAGAACATTTTTTATCGCAATACTGCAATTGATTCTTGCGGTGAAGTAGCTAGAATTCAACTTGATTATAAAGGTGCTAATGTAGGACCGTATCCTGCCGATTTTAATAATATTTATATTGAGAATGTTTCATGCAATTATGCAGCACTTGGAATTCGAATTCTTGGTCTTCCATATAAATCGATTGAAAAGGTATCCTTGATTAATTTTGATATACAAAAAGTAAAGAGACCGTCCGAAATATTTTTTGTAAACGATTTGAAATTAATTAACTATAATTATAATTCCGTTACAGCTATTGATGATGAATATTTTGAAAAGTCAAAAGGAGGTGAAGAGGATCCCAATAGAATTTATTGGGGAAATTTAAACCCCCTAATTCAAAAAACCTTTTTGAAAATTCTTCATCATGAAATCGATAAAATTGAAAATGTAAGCGAGAATGCAAAACTTGAAGTAAAAGATGCATTTGAAAAAAATCCGATGATAAATGAAATTAAACTAATTGAAAGAAACGGAAATAAATTATACCATTTAAGAAAATATTTTGGCTGGGAAACAATCGAAGCAATTATAACAGTAGAGGGAAAAGTACTAAATCAATAAATAAATTAGTTGAAGAAATAGGGAGAAGAACATGGAAAAATATCTGTATCTCTCGTTAACACCCGAAGCTTTGATTGCTTCAATGTTGCCACCGGAAGAATTTGGAACTTACTTTGCAGTCGGTACCAAAAAAAGAACACGGGGTCAAGCAATCTTTTTTGAGGTTGATCGAGGAAAAGTAAATTCATATTTCCCTTTGGACTTAATCGAGAAACGATGTGTACCGAATGAAAAAGGTGAACCAAAACGCTCTGTCTATTTATCTATTTATCGAGTATTAGAACATATTCCTTTAGATGCGTTCAAGAGTTTATACTTAGCAACTGATGACGGACGTGTGCTTGAATTATCAAAAGGAGAATATGAAAAAAAATCGAATGACAAACTTCATCTTTACCAGCAATTATGTCCGGTTACTCCGTTAATTGCAAGTATCGCTAGTCCAAGAGAGTTTATCGAAATACTAACAGATAAGGAACGCCCTGTATGGGTTCCTAAAATTGTATTTGTTGAACTTGAGCTTGGCGAATTAGCAAATAATCCGGAAACCGGCTCGTTGAAGAATCTGCCTTATCCCAATATTCATCACTTAAAGGATTGTTTGATTGGGTTGAATAAGAAACCTGATAAACCGTCAAAGACAGTTATAAGAACTTTTAGAGGTGAATTGTTTTATAGAATGTGTAAAAATGGATTTTTTGTTGGTGAGGCAGAGAAGTTTTTGTTTTA
>CAYLVF010000146.1:0-2873 GCA_964387045.1 uncultured Melioribacter sp.
CATCCTTAAGGGAATTGCTTTGTAGTAAATTTCTATGAGTTGACTCAACTCAAAAACAAACTTATCATTTATAGTAAGCTTATCTTTTTTTGTTTCACCAATTTGAATGAACTGTGTAAATAATTTTGCAGCTTTATCTTCAAACAAATCTTTATTAGCTGCTTTAACACTTACAATAATTCGTGACTGTGATTCCGAAAAAAGAGTAAAATCTTCTCTAGTTTTGATTGGAATATTTGCTTCCGCTCCAATTGGATTTTCGTCATCAATTATACAGCATTCTGCAAGTGCTGATAAAATTCCTCCTTCGGAAATATCGTGTGCCGATTCTATTAAACCATCTTTAATTAAGGAAAGAATTGTATTATGAAGATTATGTTCTATCTGCAAATCTATTTGTGGAGCATCACCTTCAACTTTGTTGTGAATTACTTTTAAGAATTCACTTCCGCCCAATTCTTCCTTATCTTCGCCAAAGACATATATTAAATCACCAATATTTTTGAAGTTAGCTGTTGTAATGTGTTTTAAATCTTCAATCAATCCTACCATACCAATGACCGGTGTTGGATAAACCGCGGCATCGGGACTTTCATTATAGAAACTGACATTACCGCCGGTTACGGGTGTATTAAATAATCGGCATGCTTCCCCCATTCCTTCAATTGCTTCTTTGAAAGTCCAATAAACTTCAGGTTTGTAAGGATTCCCAAAATTCAAACAATTTGTAATAGCTAAAGGTTTTCCGCCGCTGCAAACAATATTACGCGCCGATTCGGCAACTGCAATCTTTGCTCCTTCTTTTGGATTGAGATATACATATCGTCCATTGCAATCTGTCTTTGCTGCAATTGCTTTATTAGTCTCTTTTATATAAATAACCGCTGCATCTGAACCGGGACCAACAATTGTATTTGTTCGAACCATTGAATCATATTGTTCATAAACCCATCTTTTTGATGCGATGTTTGGTGAAGAAAACACTTTTTTAAAAGCCTCTGTAATGTTTACGGTTTGAGGTAGTTTTGAAAAATCAAAACTATGTTTCTCATCTATATATTTCGGTTTTCTTGTTTCTCTATTATAGACCGGAGCGCCTCCGCCAAGTACAAGTTCAAAAGGATTTACTTCAACTTTCTTTTCACCATTATGATTGACTTCCAATATTTTTTTATCGGTCACATATCCGATTATTTCACAATGTAAATCCCACTTGTCAAATGTTTTGATGATATCTTTTTCACAACCTTTTTTTGAAACTACAAGCATTCTTTCTTGGCTTTCCGATAGCATTATTTCGTATGCACTCATATCAACTTCTCTAAGAGGAACCTTATCCAGATCTATTTGTATACCGGATTCACCCTTATCACTCATCTCGGAAGTTGAACAGGATATGCCGGCAGCACCCATATCTTGAATACCAACAACCCAATCATTTTTTATTATTTCAAGAGTTGCTTCAAGCAAAAGTTTTTCTGTAAAAGGGTCGCCGACTTGTACAGACGGACGTTTAGCTTCGGAAGCTTCGGAAATTTCTTCGGATGCAAATGTTGCACCGTGTATCCCATCTCTGCCTGTAGATGCTCCTACAATAAGTACCGGGTTCCCTTCTCCTTTTGCCGTTGCCGATACAGTTTGATTCTGCTTTACCAACCCGATTGCCATTGCATTAACAAGCGGATTTCCTTTGTAACATTCATCAAAATAAACTTCTCCGGCTACAGTAGGAACACCGAAACTATTTCCGTAATCGCCGATTCCTTTTACCACTCCCTCAAATAAATAACGGGTTCTTTTATCATCAAGTGTACCAAAACGAAGTGAGTTAAGGGCAGCGATAGGACGGGCACCCATCGTAAAAATATCTCTTAAAATTCCGCCTACACCTGTTGCGGCACCTTGATAAGGTTCAACTGCAGAAGGATGATTATGACTTTCAATCTTGAATGCTATTGCCAAACCATCACCTATATCAACAAGCCCGGCATTTTCTTCACCTGCACCAACAAGTAATTTTCCCCCTTCTCGTGGTAAAGTTTTAAGCAATGCAATTGAATTTTTATAACTGCAATGTTCACTCCACATAACGCTAAAAACGCCAAGCTCTGTAAATGTTGGAGTTCGTCCTATTCTTTCGCAAATCCATCCGAATTCTTCTTCGGTTAGACCGTGCTCTTTTGCTAATTCTAATGTTACTTCCGGCTCTATCATAAACCTCTCAGGAATTTGTAAATTTAACAGGATTCCAATATAACACTTTTTGAGAAGTTTGGTGAAATGGGTCTTCTTTAATTGATTTATGAACCAAACCTTTCTATTTTTCGTTCGTCTCAAGATTGAGTCCATTTATAATACTTTAGGCATAGTTATGAAACAAAATTTTGCGAGTGATAAGTACTGGATAATTTTCGGTATTGTAATAATAATTCTCACCTTTTGGATTTATCAATATTCACCATTTCAATCGGCTGATATGAAGATAAGCAGAGCTGATGCCGAACAAATCGCAAAAGATTATCTTTCTTCTAAAGGAGTCGATATCTCTAATTATTGGGTCGAAAGTTTTGTAAACGAGAATTCTATTACAAATAAGTACATTGTTAAAGAATTAGGGAACGAAGGATTCGAAAAACTTAGCAAAGATGAAACCTGGAATTTATTCGGCTGGGTGGTCTATTTTCATACAAATACCTCACTGGATATTCCTCAAACAACTTATACGATCACGATTTCAAATCATGGATTAATTACTAGTTATCAAAAACAAATCCCTGATGCAACTTCAATACACTCCATCTCAAAAGCTGAAGCCGAAGAATTAATGAGATTAACAATAACCGAGAATTTGCCAATTGATCTTTCCGAGTTTG
>CAYLVF010000146.1:2883-6492 GCA_964387045.1 uncultured Melioribacter sp.
AGAACCGATCATTCATTTAGCTGGAAAAAAGAAACTGATTTTATTGAAGGTGAATTAATTGTACGCGGAAAAATTCAAGGAGATCAAACCGGTGTTTATGAATATTTCTTCCTTGTACCTGAAAATGATAGAAAGTATTTTGATTCGAGCGAAGCTTTGTTCGGTACTTCATCAGTTATCTTTGTTGCATTTCTCATGGTCTTCGCTTTGTATTACTTTCTTAAAAAATATCATCAAGGTGAAGTCTGGATTACTGTCGGGCGTACTTTATTCATAATCTATTTTATAATTGCATTAATATCGGTAATGAATGTTTGGCCTAATTTGGGTCAAGGTACACACATTGGAAATTTATCTTTTGTAACAGTAAAAATTATTATTGCACTGTTAAACGGATTGTTCATACAATTCCTACTAGCGCTTTTAGTTTTTGCGAGCTGGGCTGTCGGTGAATCTTTCGGTAGAGAGTTTTGGCCCGAAAAATTAAACGGAACAGATTCTATTATACGCGGACATATATTTACAATTTCTGCCGGTTCCGGATTGATGCGTGGAATGGTTTTGGGTTTAACTTTTGCTTTTGTTTATTTGTTATCATCAATTGTAATTAATCAGCCTGTTTCGTCACTGTTTATTAGTCCGGTAGCAAACTTTGATATGTTTTATGGTTACATTCCGTTTATCTCCGTTGTTGGAGAAGCATTTATAGATGCTACTTTAGGCGGAATTGTTGTAACATTTTTTGTTGTGAGTCTAAGCTTCTCTAGGTGGAGAAAGAAAAGTAAATCGATTTTGATGGTTGGGCTGATCACTGTGCTAGCAAATGTTATAGCAGCCACACCTCCTTCGATCAATAATTTTATTTTGAATATAGTAATTAGTTTTCTATTCGGATTGGTCATTGGTTATTTGTATTTCAAATTTGATTTGCTGACAATATTAGCTGCATTGTTTTATTCCGTATTGACATATAATTTATTTACCTTAGCTTCATCTTCGGCAAACTTTTATACTTACAATACAATTTTAATCTTTGCCGTGTTCGCCTTTGTTCCGTTAGTATACAGCCTTGGAAGAATGCGCAAGAAAGAATTTGTTTTAGAAAATTACGGACTCCCTTCTCACATTGAAAAAATTTCCGAACGTGAGCGATTAAAAAAAGAATTGGAAATTGCAGCAAAAGTTCAGTTAAGTTTACTCCCAAAAGAGCAGCCGAAAATTGCCGGTTATGAAATCGCTAGTATTAGTATTCCGGCAAAAGAAGCCGGCGGTGATTATTATGATTTTGTGAAATTAAGCAATGGTAAAATCGGTATTGCAATCGGTGATGTTTCCGGTAAAGGTGTCGGTGCGGCAATTTATATGACTTTAACAAAAGGAATACTTCAAGCCCATGCCGAAGAAAATGTTTCGCCAAAAATTGTTTTGGGGAAAGTAAATCGCCTGCTTTACAAAACCATCGAGAAAAATTCTTTTGTAAGCATGTTCTATGCAATACTTGATGTGAATAATCATTCGCTATTGTATTCTCGCGCCGGTCATAACCCCGGTATTTTCTGTAGTTCGGAAAAGGGAGATTCAAAATTATTGATGAGCAAAGGTATTGCTCTCGGTTTAGAAGAAGGAAAGGTTTTCCAGGAAACATTAACGGAAGATACAATAGCATTAAAACACGGTGATGTTGTTGTGTTTTACACTGACGGTTTTACCGAAGCTATGAATGAAAAACTTCAGCTTTATGGTGAAGAAGCTTTGATTCAACTTATTCAGAATAATAACGAAAAACATCCTAACGAAATTTTGAATTTAATTTTAAAAGATGTCCGCAAATTTATTAAAGATTATCCTCAGCATGACGATATGACTGTTGTGATATTGAAACGATTGTAATGAATCTGTTAATAAGTCATTTCTCTTTGGCATTTCTTTCACTAGCATTATTAATTTTGTTAATGCTGTCACAACTAGAATAATGTTTATGTGTATATTTGAATATCACTAATTTTCTTTTATGGAGGATGTACTATGGCTGTTATGATTACGGACGAATGTATTGCATGCAACGCATGTGAACCCGAGTGTCCAAATAATGCAATTTATGATGCCGGTATTGCTTACGATTATGCAGGCGAAGAACACGCTGCACTAAATGATGATCACACTTATATTGTTCCGGAAAAATGTACCGAGTGCGTTGGGTTTTACGATGAACCGCAATGTATTGAAGCTTGCCCTACCGAAGCTATAATCATGGATCCGGAAAGAGTTGAATCTAAAGAAGAGTTAATGAAGAAAAAAGAGTATTTAGATCAAGTTGGAAGATAAGTTATCCATGTTTAAAGAAGTTTTTGATCTTACCTACAATTTCATTTAAAAATGTCTGTTTAGATTTTTCATACTTTTCTTTGAATTCCACATTTAGCCGAGTTCGGCGAGATATAATCTCGCCGAATTCATTTATCACTTCTTCACGATTCCCGATGATTTTCGAGAGACTTTCTTTTCTAATTTCATATAATAAAACATCCGTCAAACAAATAACGGTTGCGCTTCTTTTATCACCCGTCATAAGAGACATTTCACCAAAAAAATCACCCGGCGTAAGTCTTCCTACTTTTATTTGTTTACCGTCTTTGGAATTAACAAATACGTCAAGTAAACCTTCGACAACAACAAACATCGAATTCCCTTCATCGTTTTCTTTAATCACCTTTTCTTCTTTCAAAAATTCAATTTCATTAATTCCATTTGCTAATTCTATTAATTCATTTTCATTTAATGTATCGAATAAATCAATGCTCGAGATTATTCTTTTTATTTCTGTTGATGTTGAAATCAAATAATCTCCACCTTTCTTATCCGCAAAATACAATCCGCTTATTTGTAAGTACTCAACGGATGTTGAAATTATTTTATCAATAATTTTTTCAGGTGAAATTTGCGCCCACGGATTTATCCAGAAATAAATCGTATAGTGAATAGTGTCTTCGGTAACTTGTTTTATAATTACTTCCGTTTCATTCGATGATATTAAATTGTAATCATCAAGAGACTGTTCGGCAGCGGCGAGCAATACTCTTTTGATTCTTTTGACAGGCATGTATTTATCGAAATTAAAATTAATTTCTAATCTTGTTTCTTTTCCGCTCCCCCAAAAATTCTCAACTACAAAATCAGTTAAACTTGATTGCGAAATTGTTACGATTGTATCGCTTTCGGTTTTGAGCTGCAGATTACGACGGTCAATGTTATCAACCTCACCAATTATCTCTTTATCGCTGTTAATAGCCGAGAGCTTAATCCAATCACCAATATTAAACGCAACCGAATTAGAAAGAAATACCGATCTTAAAAAACACATGAAATAAGGTCGTATAAATGTTCCAATTAATGTTGCAATTAACGCTACAGCCAACAATCCAAAATTGGATTCAACATCAAAATAATTTACGAATATTATGACGAGAACAATTACATAAGTAAGAACACCTAAAAAATCTTTGATCTTGTTTAATAGGAAACTGCCGGTAGGAATTTTATTAATCCCGCCCCAGAAAAATTTATTTATGATAGAGTTAAAAAGGTAAGCTGCAGAAAGCCAAAAACTTA
>CAYLVF010000147.1:0-6491 GCA_964387045.1 uncultured Melioribacter sp.
TGATAATGATTCTGAAATATTTCGAGATGGATTAAAACAGTTTGAACAAAATATAGAAGCAATCCTTAACGAATGCAGTAAACATAATATCCCGGTTTTAATAGGGAATTTAGTTTCGAATCTAATACAAAAACCGTTGCAAATATCGGAAAGAGTTGCTCAAGAATATTTTTACAATGCAATGAATAAACTTGAGGAAGAGAATTTTGTCGAGGCAAAAGAATTATTTATAAAAGCCAAAGACAATGATTTATTAAAATTCAGAGCAGTTGAAGAATTTAATTTTATTATCGAAAAACTTGCTAAAAGATATGATGCAGAAATAGTCGATATCAAAAAAGGATTTGAATCAGCGAGCGGAATTTCAATTGTTGACAACAAGCTCATGGTTGATCATCTTCATCCTAACCTGGAAGGGTATAAACTAATGGGAGACATTTTCTTCGAAATTACTGATAACTATTTAATGGAAAAATTTGGTAAAGAAAAAAATATCAATCCATCCGCGATTAATAATTACTTGAAAGAAAATTTTCCGTTTATAAAATATGATTCGACTTTAGCTTCAATAAAAATTGAGATACTATTAAATTCATTTCCATTCACTCAAGACCGGAATTATGATTACAATAAATTTCCGTTAGAAAGTTATGCCGATACATTAGCCATGGAGAGCGTTGAAACTGGATTAGGATGGGCTGCTGCTCACGTTAAATTATTTGATTATCATTTTAAGCGAAAAGAATTTAACGAAGCATATAAAACACTTTTTTCTTTAATGGAAGATCGTCCGTTTTATAAAACTGCTCTTTATTACGGAGTTGAAAAATTATTGTCGGTTAATTATATAAAACAAGCGAAACATATTTTAGTTAGAAACCATAGAAGATTACCTGATAAGTTTACTTCTAATGAATTAGGGAAGATCAATCTTAATGAAGGAAATATTAATTTGGCAAACAAACTTTTTAATGAAGCACTTCACTACTCACCTGCTGATCCGGAAATTCATTATAATCTTTCAAGGACATATTACGCACTGCAAGATTTACCGAATGCCATTAAACATATCGAAAGTTGTTTATCCATATCACCTGATTATCCATCAGCAAAGAAAATTTATGAGCAGCTCCAATTATTGAATCCCCCGATTCTTAATTAGGTTAACTTATCTTAAATAATATCTTATCAAATCTATAACAGATACCTTATCAAATTGATAATGAGTTTAAAGAGGAGCTAATCTCTTTTTGTTAAATCGAACTATATTTTAAAAAATACAGTTGGCACCTATTATGATATAAAATTATAAAAAACCCCATGGATAGATAGTTGATTGAAAGTATAAGTGTTATTGACAACATAGTCATTATATTTTATTTCGGTATAGTACTGCTTATCGGCATCTATCATCAGCGCTCCAAAGTAAAAAACTCCGAGGATTATTTTCTTGCCGGAAGAAGTATGGGGTGGATTGCAGTCGGTACTTCACTTTTTGCAACAAATATTTCTTCGGAACACTTAATCGGTTTATCGGGGGCAGGTTATTCAAGAGGATTAAGCGTTGGACAGTTTGAATGGCTTGCCGTTTTTATTCTGGTTTTACTCGGTTATGTATTCGCACCGATTTTCATTCGTTCAAAAGTTTTTACTGTTCCCGAATTTTTCGGACAAAGATTTGACCAAAGGAGCAGAACTTATCTTACTGCTATTTCAATTATTGCTTACTTCTTTACAAAAATAGCGGTCACCTTATTAGCTGCAAGTTATTTACTCAAATTAGTGTTAGGTTGGGACATGTTTGCCTCTACGGTGATGATAGTTCTGCTCACAGGTCTATACACAATTATCGGTGGTTTAAGAAGCGTTATTAAGACTCAAATTTTCCAAACCGTACTTTTGATATTTGGTGCTGCTCTTTTGGTTTATTACGGTATTTCCAAAGTCGGCGGGTTTGCGGCTTTAACCCAAAAACTTCCTTCAGATTATTTTACGCTTTTTAAACCGACGGATGACCCCGATTTCCCATGGACAGGAATTATATTTGGCGCTCCTATTCTTGCAATTTGGTATTGGTGTACAGATCAATATATTGTTCAAAGAATACTTAGTGCTAAGGGAATAGAGCATGCACGCAAAGGAACTCTGCTTGCAGGGTTTTTGAAAATCTTCCCGATCTTTTTATTCATTCTTCCGGGAATGATTGCGGTAGTATTATACCCGGGTATTTCCGGTAACGAAGCGTACACTTATCTTCTTGCCGGTAATATGCTTCCTATTGGTGTTAAGGGAATTGTGATTTCAGGATTATTTGCCGCATTAATGTCATCATTATCAAGTGCTTTTAATAGCTCTGCTACATTAATAGCAAATGACTTTTACAAACCTCGCAAGAAAAATGTTAAAGATGATGAATTAGTTTTAATTGGTCGTCTTGCAACCACATTAATAGTGATATTAACAATCTGTTTGATTCCGCTTCTTAAAATGATCAGTCGGGATATCTATTTATATCTGCAAATCCTACAGGCGTATATAAGTCCACCGATTGCGAGTGTTTTTCTAATAGGTGTTTTCTGGTCTAAAGTTACTTCTACCGCGGCAATTTATTCACTTGTAACCGGTGGAGTTCTCGGCTTCATTAAAATTATGCTAAGTCTTTTAGATCAAAATGTAATTGATAGTTTAGGGATTTTAGGAATGTATGCAAATATCAATTATTTGCACTTCGCATTTTTATTGTTCGTAGCCACCTCTATTGTTTTAGTAATTGTTAGTCTCACGAAAAAGCAAACAGCACAAGAAAAAACTCAAGCATTAAATTTCATTTTTCATAAAGAAGATCTTAGTATTAACTGGATGCAGTCAAAAATCAAAAATTAATTAAATGGGACAAATGGTTTTTATTAAATCATTTTTTAACAACAACATCAACAAAGGGAGGAATTCCTAATGAAACAATTCTTACTTCTTTGCATTTTTCTATTTACTACTTCTTTAGTAGCACAAGAGCAGGTCATTAATGATTTTGATGCTGCTCCTGCAGACACAAATTACTGGGCATTTTACACAAGCGATAATGCCGATCCGGCTGTTAGTTTCATGAACTATGAGTTTGTAAGTGATGTAGTTTATGACGGAGCAGGCGCTATGCAAGTCGACTATAGTGTTCAAAATATTGAATCTTGGGGAGGATTCATTAAATTGGAACACTGGATGGCTGACTCTAACTCTACATACGATTGGTCTTTATATGATTCATTGTCAATCTGGTATAATAATACTGTCGCAGCAAGTGAAGATGCAAGAGTTCATTTCCGTCTCAACTTGCATGATGTGAGTGATGCTACAAACGGTAATAACACCTACGATGTAGGTTTAGTTGAATATTGGTATTCGTTCAATTGGATATTAGACAATGAACCGGGCTGGCATGAATTAAAATTTTCACTTGAAGGTATTCAAGATACCGATCAATCCGGCGACGGTAAATTTCACCTAACAGGCTGGTCAGGTATTGCAGGCAATGCAAAACTTGATCTGGACAAAATAAAAGGGTTCTCATTTGAAATATCCATTAATGGCTCAGGTTCAGGCGAACATGTAACCGGTCAAATAGTCTTTGATAAGATGTTTCTAAAAAGCCCTGGACAAAATCCGCTAGTTTTATTCAACGGTGCAGCTGTACCCGGCGGCGTTACTTTGTCCGGAGACGGATGGAGTGACAATACTTTCGAAATTACAGATGAAGAAGCATCTACACCCGGTACAAAATCGATTAAATGGACCTTAGGTGATTGGGGTACTTGGGGAGGTTTGGTTTGGACTTATGATGAACTTCAGAACTTAGCTTTTCGATGGCAGGAAGATTCATTGAAATTCAAAATTAAAGCACAAACAGGAACCGGTCCTATTAAAGCCGTTATACTAGATGATGATACCGACGGTGATGGTCCTGACCTGATGTTTGAAGCCGGTTATATGATTGAAGAAGCAATGGTTGGTTATGATGGAACATGGAAACAAGTTTCTATTGCTTTAAAAGATTTCAACAGGTTCGAAGGCGGGTGGGACGGTAGCGGTACTGCTCCCGGAGTTATGGATTCTTCAAGAGTTAAGCAAGTTAAATTTCTCAAGGCAGCTGGAGCAACGGCTCATGCTGTGGTTTATCTAGATGATATTTGGACCGGTAATCCTGAATTTGACGTTATCCCTCCAGATGCTCCTGGTCTTGTATCAGTTGCAGGCGGTGATTATGTTAACCTAATTACTTGGGTTGATGTTCCTGGCGAATCAAATGAATCATATGATGTTTATTATAGCTTTAATCCAATTGAAGACCTAAATGCGGATGGAATTGAAGTTGTTGCACTAGGAGTTCGTGAAGATGAACAGCTTGCAACTCATGTTTTAAGAGCTCCATTAACCGATCAAAACATCACTTACTATTATGCTGTTGTTTGTAACGATGCAGCAGGCAATTCAAGTGAAATTGCGGCATCGAATCCGGCTTCACTCACAAACATTGCTAAGGGTGTAGCCGTAATTAATAATGGTGCCCCGGCTAATTTTGCTGTTGATGGCAACCTTGCTGAATGGAATAATATTATGCCGTTTAGAATGTTTCCTTCAGATGGCAGCGGTTCTGTTGTTACAAATACATCAATTGATAATGATGCAGACCTTTCTGTTAATGCATATTTAGCGGCTGATGCTGAGTATCTTTATTTTGCATTCGATATTACTGATGATTTTAACTCAATCGATACCACAATCTCGACTTATTTAACCGACGGTGCTGATTTGTTTATAGGTCTTTATGATTGGCATGGTGCTTCTCACACAGCTTATAAAAGAGGTGCAGAACCGGATTATCAATTTAGATTCGTCTCAAATGCAATTATTGCCGCAAACTTAGGTGATCAAATTGTTAAAAGAACCGGTGAGGAATATGCATTCAATGAAAAATTCCCATCCGGTTATACAATCGAAGGCAGAATGTCTTTCTTGGAAATCAGTCAATTAGCAACTCCTGATGATCAACTATTCGTACCTGGTTTAGGGAACAGAATTAAAATCGATTATTCAATTAATGATGCAGATGCAACCGGTCAGAGAGAAGGTATTTTAACCCTTTCACCAAATAATGAAGATCAATCGTGGAACAACGTTAGCAGATGGACATATACATGGATTGGCGACATGATGGTGGATGTTAGCGATGATGAAAGTGTTGCACTCACTTTCGAATTATTACAAAATTATCCGAATCCTTTTAACCCTGTAACTACAATTAAATATACAGTTCCTTCAAATGAGTTAGTTACTTTGAAAGTATTCAATATTTTAGGGCAGGAAGTAAAGACACTTGTAAACAAAATTCAAAATGCTGGGCAGTATCAAGTTAGTTTTGATGCAAGCAATTTTGCAAGTGGAGTTTATATTTATAGATTATCCAGCGGTAATTTAGTAAATACGAAAAAAATGATATTCCTCAAGTGACGACAAATGTCGTATTAGTAAATAGTATCATACGATACTAGCAATAAGTAACTTGTTTTGTGAGCGGGGTACTCGGTACCTCCCTAAATGTACCCCGCTTTTTTTTGATAAGGAAAAATGACTCAACCTAATGAGGTAGAAATTGAGACAAGCAAAAATTTTTTTTAACCGGGTTTTTTTTCTTGTTCTAATAACAATAATACCGATTTTCTCCGGTCAAACAGGTAAAATTTCGGGTATTGTGGTTGACCGTGAATCCGGTGAACCCGTAATAGGAGCTAACGTTGTTATTGTAGGAACATTTTTCGGAGCTGCCGCTGATATGGATGGATATTATTTTATAAATAATATACCTCCGGGCAAATATACCGTTAGCGTTAGTTCCGTTGGATATGGAAAGACCATCATTAACGAAGTTGTTGTTCGAATTGATCTTACGACAAATCTCGATATTCAACTAGTCTCTGAATCAATTCAACTAGGTCAGGATATTGTTGTTACTGCTGAACGACCTATGATCACTAAGGATTTAACCTCCACTAAAGCAACAGTCTCGTCAAGCGAAATTGCATTACTTCCTGTTGATAACGTTAGCCAGATTGTTAATCTGCAAGCAGGTGTTATTGATGGTCACTTTAGAGGGGGACGTGCAAACGAAGTAGCTTATTTAGTCGATGGTATTCCGATCACTGATGTTTTCAGCGGTGCTAATTCTGTGCAAATTGAGAACTCGTCTATTCGAGAGTTGGAAGTTATTAGCGGTACTTTTAATGCAGAATACGGACAGGCTTTATCAGGCGTTGTAAATATTGTTACTAAAGAAGGGAGTGCGGATTATGAAGGCTCGGTTACTGCGTACTTGGGGAGTTATATTTCAACCAACAATGAACTTTTTGAAAATTTAGATAAATTTAAGACGGATGGTGTAAAAGACGTTACTTTATCTCTCAGCGGTCCGACTCCAATCAAACATTTAACATTTTTTGCTA
>CAYLVF010000148.1:0-1703 GCA_964387045.1 uncultured Melioribacter sp.
GCCACATTGATACAAACTCGTCCACCCGGAGCTAAAACGCGATAAGTTTCTTTCCAAACTCTATTTAACAGATTTACATATTCATCGAGGCTCAAGTCGTCATCGTATTCTTTTGTAACATTGTACGGTGGAGAAGTTATCATCAGATGGACACTATTATCTGGTAACTCGTCCATCTGCTCACTTGATTTACAGAAAATATTATTTATAAGCTTCGGTGGAATTTCTTTCTCGATATATTCGAACTTTTCAGTTGTTGCAATTCCCTCATATAATCTACTGTTATAGAATTGTGAAGAATCATGATTTACTCTACCATTGGTCCCAAATGAACTCGTTTTAGTACCTTGTTTTCTTTTTATATTAGCATCCATCATTAATCTCTTATCAATTGTAAAAACTTTTGTGCTTTCATTTCAATATCGGATTCTTGGTTTGCAATTTCAATTATTCTACCAAGTTCTCTTTTAGATTTCATACTTGAGAAAAATTCTTTTTGATCAGAAAGCAAATTTTCTAAATGATTCTCTAATTCTGAATAATTATCCATTCGAAAGAAACCGCCTTTTTCAGTTTCTTTAATACTTTCACCATTATTATCAAGTGGATTAGGATTTACTGACCAAAATCCTTGAATAATTCCAGCATTAAACAGAAAATCTACTTTCTTATTATAAGATTGAGTAATTGGTGTATTACCTAAAATTACAATTGGTATTCGTGATGCGGCATAATCTGATACACGAATGTTGATACTTTTTCCAATCGCTTTTAGCATTGAATCGGAACGAAGTAGTCCTGGATTTCCTTTATGCGATTTATAATCTCCGAGACAAACTAATTTTTCATTCCCATCCTTTACAACCAACTCCCAATTCCAAACAATTGACATCTTCACTTCAAAAAGCATTAAAATGTTTTCAGGTTTTTGAATAGTGTCTTTCGTTCTACAAATTGCAACATCAGCATTAGATTGTCTACTCAAACCTATCTCATCACATACAACGCCTTGAACTGCAAACCAATTGTGTTTTCTCGCGAAGTCTTGAAGTAAGTCAACAGAAAATTTTTCAGTAAAATTTCCTATTAAAGTATTTCTGCTTTGGAGTGTAGTTTTATCACCTCTATAAGTTTTAGGCCAATATGCAAAATACTGTTTATCATCCGAGACATAAAATAATTGTTCAGGTGTTGCAAACCTTCTTGAATTAGCAAAGAACTCAATTTCTCTTTCTTTTGTCCACAATTCGGTCATCTAGAAATTTCCTTTGTTAATTTTTGTTGCCAATATAACCAATTTGAAACTCAACTTTTGACAAACTTGTCGATTTGCTGCTTAGCTAGCATCTTCAATTTCGATTGAATTTAAATCAAGAGATAAATCCAATTTGTCATAATAACCTAACCAATATTTTAATTTATACATCTTGTTCGAAAACTCATAACCATCTTTAGTATTCTTGATAAGTCCGTACGTTTTTAAATCGACTAAGTATTTATCAATAGCAGTACTATTATTCATTTTAACATCAAATCTTGAAAATTTTTTATATAGATAGGTATCAAGTTTGTTATAAAGAAAGGAATTAAGATATGAGCTATAAAAATCATTCCCATTTTCGGATACATAAGAAATTAGTAATAATAAAAAGGACACATACACATTTAGCTGTTTTTTTGAGCGGGCTAGAATATTATCCCTT
>CAYLVF010000148.1:1713-6483 GCA_964387045.1 uncultured Melioribacter sp.
AGTTTGAAGCAAAGTTTAATGTCAAGTTTGGTATAAATATATTCGAAATCTTTTTCTTCTCCTTTAGTAAAAGGAGAACCTTGATTTTTTTCCTTTAATACGTTGTATTCATTCAACAATTTTTCTTTTTCATAATTAACTTTGATTGTTACCTTCTCAACAGTTCTTTCTAAATAATTATGCCAGATTTCGGAAATAACCGAAGGTAATATTTTTGAATAATTTTTATTATTCCACTCTCTACACTGTAGAGTTTTCAAATCTACTCTAAGTTTATTCCTTAATCTAGCATCCGATATATACGGAAGGATTGAAATGTTAGCTTCACTCATATTTTCTATAAGTGCAGAATCAATTTCTTTGTTAACCATTTTGGATTGTATTGAGTGCTCTGACAGATAAATAATAACAACATCGCAAGTAGGTAAACCATTTTCAAAGATCACTTTTAACCAAGGTTTTCCATCTCGTATTTCTTCAGTATCAAGCCAGGGCTCAATCTTCGCACTCAATAAATCCTTGTAAAGCTTTATGATAAATTTCTCATCCTTTTTTGAATGCGATAAGAATACTCTAGGCTTATTTCGATTTTCCATAATTACCTTACTATCTAACTTTGCTGCTAATAATCAGCACCCAACAAGAATACCAAATAACAGCAAATACTTTTAATCTATTCAAAGAGTTTAAAATACAGTATCCCTTAAAAGAAAACTTACTTTTTTAACCTAACAATTTAAAAAAATACCGCCTTGAAAAACGGAGTCGAACATGATTTACCGTTACTCGAAAATGACTTTTTCTTATTTATGCTATGGAGTAGTTTATCATGAATACATACCTAATTACCCTCTTTGACATTTTTTCTTTTCTGTTCATTTGATATTTTTTTCTTGTTTACTTGTTTCATAGCATAGTACCCATTTATATGGTTATTATTTTTGTGTTAACCATAATCTACAATTTGGATTAGCTGGGTCTTTAACAATACTTACTTCAATAAAATGACCAGATTTTAATTCCACAATACAGTTTTTCCCATCATACTTTTTATGACTAAAATGAGAACATTCTTTATAATCTCTACCGCAAATTGAACATATCATTTTCTCAACAAGTGAACCAAGACTTAATCCATTGTATTCGCCATCATCAATTTTCTTTAATATTTCTTTATCTGCAATTGTGCCCTCGGTTAAAATAAGCTTGCCTTCAGTGGTTTGTTCAAATTTACCCCATCCAATAATTTTATCACCGTGTTCAAAAAAAATAGGGACAATATGCTCTTTGTCAGGTGGACTCTCTTTCATATTTTCTTCGATATTTTTCTTTTTTCTTTCCATAAATTTTAATATGCTGTTAAATCTTTCATCGCTGATTTGTTCACCACGGTGATTGTACCTGATTTTGTTCCCATCATTCTGAACTTCAAATACAAGCTTAGTCTCAATTTCTTTACTGTTCTTTTTATATTTATCAAATAAATATGCGCCTAATAAGCTTGTCACTAATGAAATACTTGCATTTACAACAATAGCTATAACTGGATCTGACAAAATTTCTTTGACCCCTTTACGAGCCAAATAATATATCGGTGTGTTGTTATCGGGGAGTATTTTTACGTAAAATCCTTCCGAACGAAAATATTTTATCAAATCAATTGTATCTCTAGTAATGATGCGAATATTTGGATAAAGTTTTTCATACGGATTGAATGATTGAATTATAATTTCTTTTTTCAAATCACATTACTCCATTTATGGATATAAAAACTATACTTCTAAAGAAAAACCCACCCCAACCAAAACCACTACATAAACTTAATTTGAAATTAAAAAATTATTTTCAAAGTGACACTTAAAAAAGATTTATAAATATAGAATTAAGACTTACCCGCCTCTATCAAAAGTCAGTGGATGGCAATAATTTGCTTCTACTACTCAACATAAACTGCAGTACCATAAACCAAAATTTCTGCAGCATTAGCCATTAAATAACTTGTAGAAAATCTGCAATCAACAATTGCATTAGCGCCAAGTGCTTTTGCTTCTTCAGCCATTCTATCAATCGATTGATCACGTGATTCGGCAAGCAGTTTTGTGTACTCTTGGATTTCTCCGCCAAAAATATTCTTAAATACCGCTAGTATATCTTTGCCGATATGACGCGCACGGATTGTATTGCCCCGTACAACTCCGAATGTTTTTTTAATTTCTTTTCCTGCAATCTGTGAAGAAGTAGTTATTATCATCGCTGTATCTCCCTATATTTATCTTTTTTTCTTGAAGCAAGTTTTTCGCGGATAAGTGAAAAAATTAAAATTGCCAAACCGATAACAAAAACTATTATCGAAATTTTCATAAAGCCCGGTATATTCGTATCTGCGAGCAAATTTGTTATTGCTTCGTAAATGCCGTAGCCTGCAATTATAATTGCGGATATAGAAATTAAAATCCATGCAATACCCCGCTCAATGCGATTATAAATACTAAGCCAGTAGCCATCCCAAAATTCTTTACCCGGATTTTTTAATGACATATTCATAAGCACTCCTTTGATTTTTTTCTGCTCTTCAAATTCCATTTTTAATTGAGGATTAGTTTCAAGCAACTGATTAAATTCATTCTGCTCATCAGAGTTAAGTTCACTTTGAAGCGCTAATTCAAATAAATAGATTTCTCGTTCCTTCATAACATTCATTTCATTTTGTTTGCTAATTTTTTTCTAGCATAAAATAATTTAGACATAACCGAACCGATTGGAATATCAAGCATTTCCGCTATTTCTTTATAACTGTAATTTTCAAATTCTTTCAGCATAATAATTTCTCTATCGGAATGTTCTAATTGGTTCAGTGACCATTTAACTTTTTCTATTTCTTCATTTCTTTCTAACTCAGATTGGATATCACTTTCGCCTCTATATTCTATCCCTTCAATAAAGTAGTGCTTGTTTTTATTATCACGAATAAAATTCAAGCACAAGTTGCGTAATATTTTGTAATACCATGTAAAGAATTTTCTTTCCGGATCATATTTTGAAAAATTATTATAAGCACGAAGGAACGCTTGCTGTGATAATTCCATCGCATCATCATGATTGCCGACAATTGCAAGTGCGGAATAATATGCGCGCTTCATATTATCCTTTGCAAGTTTAGTGAACAAATTTTTATCAGCCTGCTTTTTCAACTTTCACCAAATTCGTACTAATGATACACTTAAACTAATTATTTATTCAAAATAATTGTATTGATTTTGTGTTTAATGAGATTTATTATCATTTTAAAATAAAAAGAAAGGAATATCATGCGACATTTAACTTATGCTCTCTTGTTTGCTTTTTTATTGAGTTATTCAGTATCAGCGCAGTTACGTTATGTTCAAGCATTCCCGAATCTTTCATTCAATGCACCGGTTGATATTCAAAATGCGGGCGATGGTTCAAATAGACTTTTCGTACTCGAACAAGAAGGAAAAATAAAAGTTTTTCCAAACGACTCACTCACAACTAATTCGGAAGTTTTTCTGGATATAACCAATAATGTTTTATACGGCGGTGAACAAGGTTTACTTGGACTTGCATTTCATCCCAGCTATGAAGAGAACGGATTTTTCTATATAAATTATACGACAAACAATCCGAGAAGAACGGTTGTATCAAGATTTTCAGTTTCGCAAAACAATCCTAATCAAGCTGACCCAAGCAGTGAATTTATTTTGTTGGAAGTCGGACAACCATACAGTAATCACAACGGCGGACAGATTGTTTTTGGACCCGATGGTTATCTATATATTTCACTTGGTGACGGCGGCAGCGGTGGTGATCCTTTGAACAGCGGACAAGATAGAACAACTCTTTTAGGAAACATTATTAGAATTGATGTCGATAATCCGGACGCAGGTTTGAATTACGGAATTCCCGATGATAATCCTTTTGTTGGAAACTCAAACGGCTGGCGCGAAGAAGTTTATGCTTACGGTCTTCGTAATGTTTGGCGATTTAGTTTTGATTCTATAACTAATCAACTTTGGGCTGCCGATGTCGGTCAAAATGCTTATGAAGAAATAAACATAATTGAAAAAGGTAAAAATTACGGTTGGAGAATTATGGAAGGTTTTCATTGTTATAATCCTCCGACAAATTGTGACCAAACCGGTTTGGAACTACCTGTTTGGGAATTTGCTCACAGCGACCCGAACGGAGGGCAATCAGTTACCGGTGGTTTTGTTTATCGCGGATTTAATGCAAGTGAATTACACGGCGGTTACGTGTACGGTGATTTTGTAACAGGAAGAATTTGGGTTTATTTCCATAGCGAAAGTCCAACCAATATGTTGATATTTAATAATACCAGGTTAGCAATTTCTACTTTTGGCATTGACGAAAATAATGAACTTTATTTTGCTTCATACGGTAACGGAAGAATCTATAAATTTATCGGAAAGCCGACAAGCGTTGAGGATGAAGGTAAATTAAAAATCAACTATCAGCTTAATCAAAACTATCCTAATCCCTTTAATCCCGATACCGTAATTTCATT
The DNA here is from genome assembly GCA_964387045.1 of uncultured Melioribacter sp. GTDB lineage: Bacteria > Bacteroidota > Ignavibacteria > Ignavibacteriales > Melioribacteraceae > SURF-28. Next base: position 6,257 of record CAYLVF010000148.1, read on the forward strand.
TTACTTATCCAAACCGGAAAAAGTAAAAGTAGAAATTTATGACGGCTTGGGAAAACTTATTGATGAAATTTACAACGGAGCTGCAGAAAAAGGATTGAACAAATTTGTTTGGAGCGGAAAAAATTATGCAAGCGGAGTTTATTATTTCAAACTAACATCACAGAATTTTTCTGATACAAAGAAGATGGTTTTGATGAGATGATTTAAAATAGAACTTTTCTAATAAT
>CAYLVF010000149.1:0-6477 GCA_964387045.1 uncultured Melioribacter sp.
AGGGGTAATTTTTATGAAGTTGACATTTACGACTGTAATGAGTATGATTTATTTGCTGAACACGGCTTAAATGGGGGGGAAACAAAATGAGAAAACTTTTTTTTATAGCGTTTATTTTATCAACTTTTTTGAGTCTAATTGCTCAAGAAAAGGATGATTCTAAATCTCAAATTTACAGTACCGCACCAAATTTTCATCTCGATTTTCTTAATTATAAAAGTACCGAAGAAGGAAAGTCAAGAGTTGATCTCTTTATTCAAGTTCCATACACAAATATTCAATTCGTAAAATCCGGCGACAAGTTTATTGCGAAATATTCAGTCAACCTCAGCGTTTTTGATGAAAGCAAATCCAACATTATCAAAAATAATATTTGGAATGAAACTGTTACCGCAAGCAATTTCAATCAGACATCTTCATACAAAAATTTTAATCTGAGTTTAAGAACTTTTCAACTTGAACCCGGTAATTATTTTATCAGATGTGTTGTAGAAGACATTGATTCGAAAAGGAATGTTGCCAGCGAACATACTCTCGAAGTTCTTCCATTTTCCGAAGAAGTCAGCTTAAGCGATCTTTTATTGATTACCGAAATAATTGAAACAGATGAAGGTCAGAGATTCGTTCCGAACATTTCTCAAACCGTCGAAAGCAATGATGAAGTGATTAATTTTTATTTTGAAGCTTACTCGGACAGCGATAGAGTGGCAAAAATTATTTACGGTATAAAGGATAAAAACGAAAACCAGAACTATACTCATACAATAACAAAAAAATTAAACAAAGGTACGAATGAAATTTTAGGATCTCTTCAATATCCTTCCTTTACATTTGGTGAGTATGAATTAGCTGTAAGAATTGAAGATACAACCGGAACTTTCCTTGGTGGCATGGGAAAATCATTTTATGCAAGAGTTATCGGGTTACCGAGAAGCGTAACCGATTTACAGAAAGCTGTCGATCAAATGAAGTACATTGCCGAGTCAAGCGAAATTTCTTATATCGAGAGAGCCGAATCATTTCAAGAAAAATTAGAACGGTTCCTTAAATTTTGGGAAGAAAAAGATCCTACGCCTAACACAAAAGCCAACGAAGCTATGTTAGAGTACTATAGACGAATTGAATATGCTAACCGGAATTTTAAAGCTTACCGCAGAGAAGGCTGGCAGACAGATATGGGAATGGTTTACGTATCTCTCGGTGCACCGGATTACATCGAACGTCAACCTTTTGCAATTGATTCGAAACCTTATGAAGTGTGGGATTATTATCACATTAACCGTCAATTTGTTTTTATTGATTATACCGGGTTCGGTGATTATAGATTAACCAACAGAGATTACAGAGACTTGAACAGATATCGCTATTAATAAATTATAATAATGATATTAACCGTTACCCCAAACCCTCTTCTGGAAAGAAGATTATTCTTCAAGAATATTTCTCTAGGAAAAGTTAACCGCGCCTCATCCGAAATTATTTACGCGGGTGGAAAAGGAATTAATGTAAGCAGGCAGCTTAATCAACTTGGTGTAAAGAATCTTGCATTAACTTTTCTAGGCGGTCAAAACGGAAAACTTCTAAGAAGAACACTAGAAAATGAATCAATAAATTTTAATGCTGTCTCTATAAAAGATGAAACCCGTTACGCAGCAGTTCCAATTAATCAATCGAGTAATCAACTAACTTCATTCTTCTCGCCAAATTCGGACATAACCGAAAGTGAAGTGGATGAATTCATTAATAAAATGGATAAAGCAATTCAAAATTGTTCTATTGTTGTATTGTCCGGCAGTGCCCCTAATAAATTATCTCAAAGAATTTTTACCGAAGGAATAAAACTTGCAAATGAACATGATAAAATTTCGGTACTCGATACATACGGAGAACACTTAAGTGAATGCCTGGAACTCTCACCATTTGCAATTCACAACAACAGAAAGGAAATTGAATACTCGCTTAGTATCAATTTATCGAATGAAGAAAATATTTTGGATTCGTTGGATTCAGTGTACAAGAAGAAAATTAAAATGGCTTTTGTTACCGATGGCGAAAGAGAAGTTTATTCTTCCAAGTTCGATTTTTATTTCAAAACAAATCCGCCAAAAGTTAATGCGATCAACTCGCTAGGCAGCGGTGATGCTTTTGTTGCCGGAATAGTTTATGGACTTGAACGCTCCCTTGTATATGAAGATTTTCTAAAATTGGCGATTGCTCTCGGTTCGTTTAATACCCAACAGCTTGAAGCTGCAAATGTAAAAATGAGCGAAGCCGAAACTTTGCTGGATAAAATCGAAGTTCAACCGGTAGGAAAAAAGATGAAGCTAATTGATGATTCACCGAACTATTAAATATATTTTGCTGTTCTTATTTTCATTAATAATTAATGCGCAAACCGTAAGATCAATTGAAATTTCAGGATATAAAAACTTCTCTTCAGCCCAATACTTAAATTGGATTAGAATAAATAACGGTTCGCCGATCTTCGACGGCATTAAAGATTCAATTCGAACTCGCATCGCCGTTAACTTGAATGATAACGGTTACTTTTTTTCTGCGATTGAAATCAAAGACAAACCGACAGAAGACACATCAGCTGTAAACTTTTCAGTTCTCATTGATGAAGGACAACCGGCTGGAATAAGAAGCATCAACTATTATAATGCAAACTCAGCCGATTCATCAATATTAAACAATGAGTTAAATTATTTGGTGGGTGAAAAATTCGACAAATACTCACTTGAAACGGCAGTTGCAAGAATCATAGATGAATATGAAAACATCGGTTTTCCATTTGCAAATATTACTATCAATTCAATTATTGTTGAAGAAGACTCAACCGGAATATTTACTGACATAAACATTTCTTTAGAAAAAGATCAAAAGAGTACAATCGATAAAATTGAGATAATCGGGAATGAGAAAACAAACAATATTGTAATAACACGTGCAGCAAGAATATTCCCGCCCGAAGTTTATTCACATGCAAAAGTTGAATCAATACCGAAAAGATTAAATCGTCTTAGATTTTTTGAACCGGTCAAAGTTCCTAATTTCTACTTTAATAGTAATAATGCTGGCGTTCTTCAAATAACCGTTCAAGAAAAAGAAACAAACAATTTTGACGGGATCATCGGTTATGTCCCGGGAGATGATGATGAACCGGGTTACTTTACCGGTTTTCTTAATATAAGTTTGAGAAATTTATTCGGGACCGGAAGAGCCGCAGCTTTCAAATGGCAGAAAGAAAATCAATTTTCTCAAGAACTCGAAATAAAATATCTTGAACCTTGGATTTTAGGTTATCCTTTCAATGCTAGTCTTGGATTCTTCCAACGCAAACAAGATACTACTTACGTTCAAAGTAAATTTGACGGAGCAATTGAATTCTTAGCAACCGATGATATCTCTGCAAGTTTGCTTTTCGCAACCGAGTCAGTCGTCCCAACCGAAAATGAAAACAATATTTTTACAGTGTTTAATTCCAGCATTATTTCAACCGGTATAAAACTTTCAATCGACAGCAGAGATGATGTATACGCACCAAGGGAGGGACTTTATTTTATCAATTCATATTTGTACAGCAAAAAAACTATTAATGGACCGGAACAGTTTTTAACTCCCCAAACAAAAACAGATATAAATTTACAGCGGTTTGAATTGGATTTTTCATTTTTCTATGAATTGTTCAACAGGCAGGTTATTGCTGCTGGAGTTCACGCGAGAGAAATGCGCGGTGATTTTTTTGAAATAAGTGACTATTACAAACTTGGAGGAACATCAACTTTGCGCGGTTACCGGGAAAATCAATTTTTAGGCAACCGAACATTTTGGTCAAACTTGGAATATAGATATCTATTAACTCCACGTACTTTTGCGTTTCTTTTTTTTGATACCGGATACTACCTGCGTAATGAAGATCAAGCTAAAGGAATTTCGGAATTATCCGAGTTTAAGTATGGCTATGGTCTCGGTTTGAATTTAGAAACAGGTTTAGGAGTTTTAAGCGTTAGTTTTGCTTTAGGCGAAGGTGATAGTTTTGGTCAAGGGAAAGTTCATTTCGGTATTGTTAATGAATTCTAATCCCGACTAATATTTTCTAAGGGTTTGCTACAATATAACTATAAGAAAATCTTCTGCCGAAGGTATGGACAACCACAAGTCCGCCAAAATTAAGGGGACAAACCCAAGAAAATCTAAGTCGGGATTTAATACTTATCATTTAACAAGTTATTTTACTATTAAATTATTAATAAGTTTTCCTAGTTGACAATCCGGGTTGATTAAACCACGTAAACTTTCGCAACATCTACAATAAGCGACGGTTTCTTTGCTAATGCAGTAATAAAAAATTTACCAAGTGTTCTTTTTTCTTTAGGTATTTTTTTCAACTTCTTAATTATATCGTTGAATTCATCATCCGATATGCTGAAAATTCCCTCTTTCAATTTATCAAATATCAGATGAGATTTCCCGCGTTCTTTCATCCAAGCATTATGATAAGTATCAAGCAATTTCAAATTGTTTTTCCGAATAGCCTCCCCGGCTATTTCCCCGGCAACTCTTCCGCCGACCATACCGCTTCCTATTCCCCCACCGGTTAAAGGGTTTACTTGTCTTGCGGCATCTCCAACTAGCATGATGCCCTCACCGGATATTCTTTCCAATGTTAATGCACACGGCACACCGCCGGCAATTTGTGTAAGCACCGAAGCACCTGGAAAAAACCTTTCCATATTATCATTTAAGTAAGCGAGTGCAGAACGTTTTTTGTTATCTCCCCCGCTAATCCCTAAACCTATATTTGCAAGATTTTCTCCCTTTGGGAATACCCAAAAATATCCGCCTGGTGCATAATTTGTCCCGAGATAAAAATAAAGCGTACTCGAATCAACATTGTCTACATTAGCTGCAGTAACTTGAAAACAAGATTCCATATCACGATAATCAATATGAGTTTTTATTCCAGCCCATCTGCCTACTCTTGATTCAACTCCATCGGCACCAATAACAATTTTTGCTCTGATCTCAATTTGTTTACCCTGGTATTCTGCTTTTACACCGCAAACTTTCTCGCCTTCTATAATTAATCCGTTTACATAAACACGAGTTTGAATTTTAGCACCTGCTTCCGAAGCAAGCTTGCCTAATTCATAATCAAAGATTTTTCGTTCAAGTACATAGCCGTTTTCTTCCTCGAATTCGAGTCTTACTTCTTCACCGTTTGGAGAGATAAAAACATATTTATTAATCTTTGCAGCAATAAATCTATCATTTGGTTCAATGAAAGGAATTAAGTTTCGCTTTGATATAGCTTCGGCACAACGAACGGGATACCCAACATCACGATCTTTTTCAAGCACTAAAACATCAACACCTTGCATTGCAGCGAACCTTGCCGCTACAGTACCGGATGGACCAGCTCCTACAACAATTATATCATATTCTTGTTTTAACATGTTCAGATTACTTCCTTTAATACACCCTCTTTATTAAATACTATTACCTCAATGGGGCATGCCCAAATACATTTTGAACAGTTTGTACACAATTCGTCTATTATTCGTATATCGGCTTCTTTAAGTTCAATTGCATCTTCAGGACAAACACCAACGCAGCACCCGCAAAAATCACATTTGTCGGGAAGTATTTCTATCATTAACTTTTGACCTGTTTTAGCAGTTCGATACATTACTTTCCTTTCATAAAAATAGGATCATAGATACGAAAATATATAATTAATTATTACTTTAACACAAATCTATTATTATTTTTTAATGTACGAAATCATCTTTAACATTAATTATGAAATTACTCGCAATAATAAAAATTACCCGACCGATTAATTTTGTTATTACTTTTTTATCGGTAATAATTGCTGCGATGATTTCATCTTCTATTTCCGATATAGGCGTTAATGTTTTACTTCTTGCATTTTCATTAGGCTTTACATTGATTGCGGGGAATGTAATTAATGATATTATTGATTTTGAAATAGATAAAGTAAACCGACCTGAACGGGCTTTGCCAAAAGAATTACTATCAATTAATTTTGCTAAAGGAATTTATGTCTTTTCTATTAGTACAGCACTTCTCACTGCATTATTAATCTCTATCTATTTCTTTTTTATAATTATTGCTCTTAACATTTTGATTGTTTTTTATTCAACGCATCTTAAGACAATAATTCTAATAAGCAATTTAACTGTAGCAATTGCAACAGCAACTCCGTTTATTTTGGGGGGATTAGTCGTTAATAATATTGAGGGGGGAATAATTCCAGCCGTTTTCGCTTTCTTCACTAATTTTATCCGGGAGATTATAAAAGACATCGAAGATATGAAAGGAGATAGTTCAAAAGGAGTTATTACTTTTCCGCAAAAAGCCGGTATTGATAAAGCTGCTTATTTTTCATTCGCATTAATAATATTAGTTATGCTGCTCGCAACTTTTCCGTTTTTGTTTGGAATTTATAAC
>CAYLVF010000150.1:0-6443 GCA_964387045.1 uncultured Melioribacter sp.
GCTTGTGCAATAACATAGGATACAAATCCTAATATCTCTGAAAATTGCATGTGAACTAACCTCCGAAATTATTTATTTGTTGTTGGTTTATAAACTTTATTGAATAAAAATGCTGTTCTAACATTACGGTTTTAACAAAAAAAAGTCAATAAATTATTTTGCAACACAAATGTCTTTTTTATTGATTTAATGTAAAAGGCAGTTCTATTATGTTACCTGTTAAAATCCGACTATTTTCGAAAATACTTAACACTAACTTACTAATATTATTGGTATTTACCATATCGGAGAAGTTTTTAACCCATTTTCTATTTTCTACCGTGTCTAGAATAAAGGGGGCAATGGCGTTTACTGAAAGGTTATAATTTCTGCCTTCTTTGGCTAAAGTTTTCACTAAATAATTCAAAGCATTTTTAGAAAGCCCGTAAGCAGATTTTTCAACTGCTGGATTTAATGAGCTCATAGCACTTGTAAAACATATTGCCCCTCCTTTGGAATTTTTACAGATTTGGGAAAAGTGTTTTGCAAGTAAAAATGAGATATTCAGATTAATATTGAGCATCTTTTGCCATTCTTCATAATCGTAATCAGCTATAATTTCTCCACCCGCAAAACCGCCAATTGTGCTGAATAAAAAATAATGGGCATCACGGTCAATTTCTATTTTGTTAAATACCTCTTTAACATTTTCTTCAATTGATAAATCGCCGGTTTGAATAAACTTTCCTTTATTTTCTGCAATTAATATTTCTTTTGAATCGAACAAATATACTTTCTCGTGATCTTGCTTTAGAAGATAATCCGTTACCCCTTTCCCTAGATTACCTCCTGCTCCGAAAACTAAAAGTACTTTTTTCATATTCTCCTCACTTTACGGTAAAAAATCTTGCAGCTACCGGTAAATGATCGGCAAAACCGCCGATGTATTTACCTGCCTCAAATGATGGTATGATTGAACCTTTTTTCTTTCCCTCCGAGTGAATGAAAAAATCATCACTTACTATTTTAAAAGAATTATCAACGTATTCAATGCCTACTTCATCGAAAAATCCATTAGAAATTATTATTTGATCAAGCATATTGAATTCATTGTTGTAAAGGTGAGTCCCTATCCCCTCTTCATACATTTCCCACGCAAGATTTATTAACTCCGATTCGGGTTCATCTATTTTCTTTGCATCAAGAATATTATTGAGAGAATAGTTATCCGGTTCATCGTTAAAATCTCCGACTATAATAAAATTATTTCTCTCGCGAACTACCGATAAAGAATCAACATATCTTTTCAGAGTTGAAGCGGCATTAATTCTTCTTGGGTTTGATCTTTCTTCGCCCCCACGGCGCGAAGGCCAATGATTTACAAATACATCAATAACTTCGCCGAAATATTTTAATGATACATGTAAGATATCACGTGTAGAATATTCTTCATCAAAAAATATTATTGGGATGGGATTATATTCAATAAGTTCGAATAAGTCTGCATCAAACATCAAATAGTTATCAATCCCTCTAGCATCGGGTGAATCAAATCCTACGACTTTATAATTTCGTTCCGGTAAAAAGTTTACTAACATTTTTTCGATAAGATATTGATGCTCAATTTCGATTAATCCGAGAATATCCGGACCGGTTTGATTATTCATAAATCTAATAACATCCGAGAGATTTTTTAGTTTATTGAAAATTCTTTCGTTCGTCCAATTTTTGTTACCCGACTCAAGAAAGTCTTCATCATTTTTGCCCGGGTCGTCAATGTTATCGAATAAATTTTCAACGTTCCATGAAGCAACGTAAATTGTATCACTTTGCCAAGCAAGAGTTGAAGTAAAAGAGCTGATAATTATTGTAATAAGAAGAATATATTTCATAAATAAAGTTAGACTTAGTAAATAAAATCACTTTTAAGTATATTGAAAAATAATAAATAACCCACTAAAGATTAATCAGATTAAAAAAATTTATGGCAAAAAAGAAAACTTTCGTAATTATTGATGCGATGGCTTTAGCTTATAAAGCTTACTTTGCATTCATAAACAGACCGCTTAAAACAAAATCGGGCGAACCAACTTCTGCAGTTTACGGATTTATAAATCAAGTATTCAAAATAATTGAAGATACAAATCCGGATTACATTGCAGTAGCAACAGATTCAAAAGAAAAAACTTTCCGACACGAGCGATATGAAAAATACAAATCCACACGCGAAGATATGCCAGAAGATATGATTCCACAAATAAAAAGGATTAAAGAAGTAATAGAAGCTTTCGGTATGCCCTTGTACATTAAACCGGGATTTGAAGCAGACGACTTAATAGGTACGGCAGTTAAAATAGCAGCGGAAAATGGTTTGGAATCTTTTGCTATCACACCCGACAAAGATTACATTCAATTAATTACCGATGACGTGAAAGTAGTAAAACCCGGTAAATCAACTGATGAGATTGTAATAATAGATAAACAAAAAGTTAAAGAAGAGTACGGTTTCGAACCAAAACAGATGATAGATTTTCTGGCTTTAGTCGGTGATTCGAGTGACGATATTCCCGGTGTCGCAGGTATTGGTCCCAAAACAGCTCAACCATTAATCGAACAATTTGGAAGCATCGAAAATATTTATAATAATATAGATAAGATTGAGAAAGCCGGTGTAAAAAAGAAATTAGAAGAAGGGAAAGAAAATGCTTTCTTATCCAAAGAACTTGCTACAATTGTAACTGATGTAGATTTTGAATTCAATATAGAAGATGCAAAATTTTCCGAACCGGATTTCGAAAAATTAACCAAACTATTTGTTGAACTTGAATTCAAATCTTTCGGTAATAAACTCATAAAAATATTCGGCAAGAAAGCAGAAAAAGAAATCCCGGGAAACTTTGAAGAATTAACATCGGAAGAGGAAACAATATTCGATAAGAACAAAGTTAAATATCATCTAATAAATTCAATCGATGGAATAAAAAAACTCGCTGAGAGTTTAAGCAAATCCGAGATTCTTGTTTTTGATACCGAAACGGATTCGCTCGATATATTAAATGTTAATCTTGCCGGATGTTCATTCGCTACCAAAAAAGGTGAAGCTTATTTTATCCCGATAAATCCTTCAAAAGAATCCTCACAATTATTTGATACCGATTTAAGTGATAGGCTTAGTCTTGGAGATTTCTCAAAATATTTTAAACCGATTTTTGAAGATGATAAGATTAAAAAAGTCTGTCAAAACGGAAAATATGATATAGCTGTTTTACGGACACATAATATCGAAGTAAAGAATTTCTACTTCGATACAATGCTTGCAAGTTATATTCTTGACCCGGATCAAAAACACGGGATGGATGATCTTGCTAGAAAATATCTTAATTATTCACCTATTCCCCTATCGGATTTAATCGGTGCTAAGAAATCGGCAGAGAAAATATTTGATGTTGATTTACAAAAGTTATCCAACTATGCAGCTGAAGATGCCGATATTACTTATCGTCTTTATGATATATTTAAAAAAGAATTAAAGAAAGAAGGACTTGAAAAAATTGCATATGAAGTTGAGTTCCCTTTAGTCGAAGTATTGGAAGACATGGAGCGTACAGGTATTAAAATTGATACCGAGAGTTTGAATGCATTCAGCAAAGATTTGGAAATATTGATGGATAATTACACAAATGAAATTTACCAACATGCCGGTGCGCAGTTCAATATCAATTCAACTCAGCAATTACAAAAAGTACTATTCGATAAATTAAAACTTACTCAAACCAAGAAAACGAAAACCGGATATTCAACCGATGCGCGTTCTCTTGAATTACTCAAAGGTGAGCATCCGATAATAGATATTATTTTAGAATACAGGCAAGTTGCAAAACTCAAATCTACTTATGCCGATGCACTTCCAAAACTTATTAATAGGAAAACGGGGAGAATACATACAACTTTCAATCAAACAGTTGCATCAACAGGGCGATTATCAAGTCTGGATCCAAATCTTCAAAATATTCCGATTAGAACAGAGTTAGGAAAGGAAATTAGAAAAGCTTTTGTACCTAGAGATAAAAATCATTTAATTCTCAGCGCTGATTATAGCCAAATTGAATTACGAATAATGGCAAGTATTTGTAAAGATGAAAATCTTATAAAAGCATTTAAAGAAAATGAAGACATTCATAGAAGAACTGCTGCATTAGTTTTTATGGTTGATCCGAATGACGTTACCCCCGATATGCGCCGAAAAGCTAAAGAAGTTAATTTCGGAATCCTTTATGGAATCGGTCCATTCGGTTTAAAAAATAGATTGGGAATTACACAAACACATGCAAAAGAAATAATCGATACTTATTTCGGCACATTCAAAAATGTAAAAAAGTTCATGGATGATTCTATAAAATTCGCACAAGAAAAAGGTTATGCAGAAACTTTACTTGGACGAAGAAGATATTTACGAAATATTAATAGTAGTAATAGAGTAGTAAAACAATTTGAAGAACGAGTTGCAATCAACATGCCTATTCAAGGTACTGCGGCTGAAATGATTAAGTTAGCTATGATTAATATTCATAGAGAGCTTATTAAACAAAAATATAAATCTAAAATGGTTCTACAAGTACATGACGAACTTGTTTTTGATGCGCACAAAGATGAGATAGACGATCTTTTAATTTTAGTAAAAGATTTGATGGCAAACGCACTGCCACTTGAAGTCCCGGTAATTGTTGATACCGGAGTTGGTGATAATTGGCTGGATGCGCATTAGAGTAATTGATTTATTTCCTGAAGATTCGAGGGTTTTCTTAGAATATTTTACAGACTCAACCTAATAAAGCATTTTCTTCTATCAGGAATCATTTTTCTATTTCAATAAAAGAAATTTTCTGGTTTTATAAAAATCACCAGCCTTTATACTATACATATAAATACCAGATGACACTTCAGAACCATCAAAAGACACTTCATATCTGCCAGCAGATTTTTCTTCGTTGACTAAAGTTTTTATTTCACAACCAAGAATGTCATAGATTTTTAAAGTAACAAAAACACTTTTCGGAATCGAATATTCAATCATTGTTGTCGGGTTAAATGGGTTTGGGTAGTTTTGGTAAAGGGTATATTCTATTGGTAATTGTTCTTTGTTAACTGAAGTTATGTTTGAATAACTAACTATTAGTTTTAGCGAAGTAATATTGGTGTTATTTAGGCTAAATTCATTTGTTCCCGGTAGATAATTTTCATTAACAATCACACCTCCAAACAAATCTTGAATTGTAATATTGACACCAGATGGTTGATCCCAATTTAGTATTAACTCCGTGGCATCTTCACCCAATTGAAATTGTAGTTCATGTTCGTAAGTATAGGTCCCATTCAATTCACCAAATCTTATATCAGAATATGAGCTAATAAATGAGTTTGGGAGATTAAATCTTATAAAAAATATTTCGCTTGGTTGGGGCGGCGGCAATTCTTGTTCACCAAGATGAATATCAATCCCGTCTGTTGCTGTTGAATCAATCCCGACTTTAATTAGTTGTGAAATTCCTCTATCATTTGAGGCATTGAACTCTACTTCAAAATTAGCGTTATTAAGCACCTCATATTTCATGTTACTTGGCTGATCATTTCTTTCAAGATAGCCATCCGACATAGTTTTAATCCAATAACCTTTACCCGGCAGTAATTCATCTACTGATTTGTACCCACCATCAAATTCAAAAAACTCTGAAGCTATTATTCCATTCGGAACTTGAATCATTCCCTCGGTTTCAACTATATCACTAAAGCTGCCAATTAAATTCCAACCTTCAAATACAGAAATTCTATTTTCATCACTTTCTAAACCTTCTATATGTTGTAGTAAATCGGCAGAGAACTTTATCCAGTATCCGTTAAAAAGTCTTAGAGTATCAATTTTATGATAACTATCCGTAAATTCATAAGGATGTGAAGTTGCCGTGGGGAATACATTCAGATAATCCATGTTATCTTTTACCAATGGGACTGAAACTAAATTCCAACCCTCATTTAATTGAACTTTTTTAATGATTGACTTTTTTTTTACGGTTAAATTACCCTGATTAATACCTGTAAGAATATTATCCGAATTGCTATTAGCTAAAACACAATTAGAAATATTTATTATGTAATCACCCGGCTGATCTTTGAGAATAACGTTAAATGTTATTAACTCACCATTATTTCCCGAAAAACTTTTTTGGCTGATTGAAAAAGCAATTACACGCAAGACATTCCCATCAATCAAATTTGATGATAATGAATGGTCGTCTGCTCTGTCGCTTAGTTTGATTGATCCTTGTTGATAAATACAAACATCCGGCAAAACTATGTCTGCTTGGAAAGCAACAAATTCATCTACATTTTCTACATTGACTGTTACTTTTATTGTATCGTCCACAGAAGCGGTCACATCATTGATTGAAACAATATTTTGCGCTTGA
>CAYLVF010000151.1:0-6434 GCA_964387045.1 uncultured Melioribacter sp.
AACAATAACAAATTGTGGGTATAAAGTATTCATTTTTTAAAAAATTATTTAATATTGAAATTGCATAATACTGTTTATCTGTTTCATTAATCTCAATTGCATTATTAAAAAGGAAAACTAAATAACCACCTCTATTTCCCTTATCAAATAAAATTTTTACATAGTTTAATAATTCCTGATTGGATAAACTTTCTTTTTTGACTGTGTTAATTGTATAATAGAAAAAACCTGAAGCAGAGAAATCATCTCCTTCATTGATAATTAAAGGAAGCATTTGAAGCATGATGCTGTCGTCAAATTTTTGCCATCCGTCAATTTGAGCTTTGCTTAAACCTTCATCTGCTAAAATATCGTGATTAAAAGCAACGAGAGGTAATTGACCGGCTGATTTAATCAGCCCTATTGTTTTATTTATGTATATATCCAAAATGAGCTTAATCTCTTTAGAAGCAAAAGCAAGTTTACTGGCATTTTCATTCTCTTTGAATAAATCAGCAAGTTTTATAAAAACATCAAATCCTATATATATTTTTTGTTTAGAATAAATTGAACCAAGGTAATAAAGCATTTTTGCCAACCCGGAATAATGTTTAGCAATTACTCTAAGATCGCTCTCAACAATAGTCTGAAAGTGCCCTATAAGTCCTTCACTTTTAATTTTATTATCATTTATAACTTCGTTTTTGCTTTCATAAGTTCTGGCAATAACCCAGAGAATTAAATACAAAGAACTTTTGTAATCATTATCATTAGAAAGTAATGATTCGGCAGTAGCCTTCCAACGTGGCATAATATTAAGAATTTTAGCAATTGTCTTTTGGTTTTCGCTTACAGATAATTCAATAATATTGTCATCCGGATTAAAAATATTTTCTTTTGAAACAGTGTTATCTAAAGTACGGTCGCCTATTATAACACGAACATTTGAATAATTACATATACTATTTATTATCTCTTTCGTATTTTCGGTATTTTGTTTTATCCGATACCAATCTTCTATGAGAATTAGAAACTTTGTATTTGAATAATTGTTGAGTTGACTGATCCCTTTTTCATAGAACGTTGCAATCTCTTTGTCATTTATCCATAACACACAAAAATTTTCTCTTATAGAGTCAACAGCCAAGCGCCTCATTAATGTTGATTTACCGCTGCCGCCACGACCGTATATAAGTGCAATAATTTTCGGCTGCCTAAATTCATCATCAAAGGAATATTTTACTTCTTCTTTAATTTTTTTATAAGCATCTTTTTCAATATCATATTTTTTTATAATGCCATACCATTGGCAATATTCATATTGTTTTGCCAAATAAAAATCACTGGCTTGGTATTGTTGCTTTTTACCAATAATCGTTACTTTTTTAATAAAATTTTCACCTATAACTGTTGCACCTTGTATTTCTATTGATTCAATTTGCTTTCTCTTTGATTTGAATAAATTGTAAATATTTTTTATAATTATAAAAGAATAAAAATTAAGTTTTTTAAAAAATGATATAAATGCTGCACCAATTAAGGTAGCTAATACTCCTAAGAATAATAATAGAAAATGTTCATCAATAAATGTTTCTATCGTGTTCAAAACATTTTGAATTGTTTCAGTTATATCATTCATTAGGGCTTTATACTCTTGAAAATTATAAAAATACTATTTAGCATACAACGGCGTGTGATGTTAAATAACCAGTAACGCCGAGCACAATTTGTAATTATATTTAACAAGAACTGTTTTATAAAAAACTTATTTCATGGAATAACTATGTCTGCTTGACTTTTAACATAACAGATGTTATGTGGTTTTTAAAAATATTTTCTAAAATAACTCCTTACTTCGCCTTGTATAAATACAGCATTTGTCATTCCATTTTTTCCCCAGTTCCAATATTTATCATCTCCGTTCAAATACAGGAACTCCACAAACTCTTTTGATTCATTTTTTGATGGATATTTAATGTTATTGATTACTTTTTCTTTGTCCAGAGGAAAACTATTAATAGAATATTCTTCATATAAAATATCTTGCATTCGGAACATCAAAGGATTCCAAGCAATATTATTGCCGTTCTCCGTACCAACAGTGAATACATATATATTCAATATTTCAATTAGCCCGATTCGTGACTTGGAATTTGGGTCAAAGTCAATTATAAAATGATATTTGCACTCAGTACCTAATTTTTTCTGATAATATTTATTCAGGTCTTTCACAGAAATAGTCCAACCACAGTTAATTGGACGACCTCTTTCATTCCACAAATCATAGATTGCATTATAACCGGCTAATTTAAAATTAACACCAGTTGAAACGATAACAGTATCTTCATTGCATTGAATTCTTTCATAAAGTAGAAATGCCATTATTTTCTCATGTTAGGACAAAAAATATAAAACCGCAAGAGTTGCTAAAAAAGGAAATACAAAAAATAAAAGTATTTTAGTGTAATCTAAATAAGTAGCTGTTGCACCAAGAATAGTTTTATCTTTACCGACTATAAAAACAGAGTTCTCTTTCTTTCCATCAAATAACTTTATATGAGTTAAAGGAATTGTTTTTAAATTATATCCTTCAAGAAGAACACGTCCATCTTTAGGTGCTGGTTTTATATATTCGCCCAGATCCAATTCTTCAGCTATTTCAAAATATTCTGATGAGATATTTTTATCAAGATTAAACCAAATAGATTTAATTTTATCAAAATTGGAGACTATAAAATTTTGCTCAGAGGGTTTGCAATTTGCAGTAATCATATCGCACGTATAGAGTTGCTGATAACCAAGACAAGTTGTACAAGTTATTTCCCCACTTCCTTTGCATTGGTTACAAGTTACTAAAAGCTGACCTTGACCACTACATTTGCGGCAACGTTCACTAAGATAGCCACTTGCATTACATCTTATACACTGGACTTCTCTCGAAGAATACCCGGCTCCCGCACCAATTTTTTTCCCACCACCAACTGTAATTTGAGCTTCATTAACTCTTCTTCGTCCATTGCAGGAAGGACATTTATTTTGGATATCACCTTTGCCATTACAATTGTAGCATTTTTCGTAGTATTCACCCTTCCCTTTACATTTTGGGCATCTAATTAAACCTCGACTGACGCAAGTGCCACAAGGTGATATTTCAGCACTTCCACCCCGAATCCATTGAAGTTCTTTCTTAGTGAATTTATCAATAAGGTATTGACCCCACAAATCTTCAAGTTCAGCCTCGAAACCTACTTTTGAAAATTTGTCAGGATCATAAGGAACAGTTTTACGCTCAACTTTTCTTGTTTCAAAATGCCTTTTTTGATTTACACTAATTGCAAAGGAATTTTCAACTTTAAATGTAATTTTGTTAAAATCAATATCTTTTTTAGAAAAGAAACCTCCTTTAACTTTTTCTTCGATAAGATTTTTTGCTTGTTCAACGCTAATGGAATTTTCTTTTACAATAGAATGGATTTTGCTTTGAATATCTTCATCAATTTCAGACAACCATTCTGGGAAAGAAAGAACAGTTTGTTCATCCATATTTTTGCCCCAATTTTGATAGCCACATAACAACGTGCTATGTTAAATATCCAGTAACGCCGAAAACCTTGAACTGTTTTATCAATTCCATGGAATAACTATATCCGCTTGACTTTTTACTTATTAAAGAGGTTATGTGTTTTTTAGAATTTATTATTAATATCAGTTAGTGATTTTGTAAAATCATTTTCTTTATTGAAATAAATATTAATTTGTTCTTGAGCACGAGTAATTCCAATATAGATAAGATTTTTTTCGTGCTTTAATTCACGTCCACTTCTTGGCATATCGTCAACACCAATTAGAAATACTACTTTCCATTCCAGCCCTTTAGAACTTTCAACAGTTATAATCTTTACTGTATCTTCATCTATATTAAAAATATTTCTTTCGCTACTGAAGAGTAATGATTTTGTAGGAATACCATTTAGAATCGAGGAAGAATTTGCTGAAGTATCAAAAATCTGCTTTGAACAAACAATAATTCCGATGTCCTTATATGAATAAAGTCCAGTAGAAATTAAGTTTTTAATATCTAATTGAATTTGTTCTATAATATCAGGAGAGCTATTAAACTTAGAAATGTTTGGCTTTTCTCCGTGCCGCTCAATTTCCTCTGGTATTAAAATATTTTCAGGATTGTCATCATCTTCCTCAATATAGGTTTCAAATCCTTGAAATTGGATGGCGAGTTTAAGGATTTCACTTGTATTACGATAGCTTTGTTTAAGCTTTCGTGAACGTCGACCACCTACTATGTCAATTTTAGCATCTTTCCATATTCTTTTCCTTCCGTAAACATCTTGTGCAGGGTCTAAAGCGATAGTGAGGCTATCGCTTTGATTTAATAAATCTCGTATTCCTCTTAACCATTCTGTAGAAAAATCTTGGGCTTCATCAAGGAGTATTGCATCATATTTACCACCAATAATTCTATTACTTGAAGTAGCTTGGCGTAGAATTATTCCAACTCTTTCGTCCCATTGTTCACTCGATTCATTTGTAATGGGGGCAACACTATTACCAGATTTTGTTTTAACTAATTCGTGGAAATGAGAAATACTGATGGTATTATTTTGTGTCTCAAAAATATTATTAATCATTTTCTCAACATAATTTTTCAACGATTTGTTGTAACAAACAAAAAGAATATTCCAATTTGGATGAAGATGTAGAAGGTAGCGAGCTCGATATGCTAAGACCAAAGTTTTTCCAGAACCGGCAACACCTTTAATTAAATAATGACCGTCCCCAAGACTTTTTGCAAAATTTTCTTGTTCTAAATCCAACAGCCTTAAATCTTGTAATTGATTGTTCTGACTATAAGTTCTTACTGGTGTAACTATTAATTCTGGCCAAATGGCAGCACGCAAAGTTTTAATTTGAGAAAAATCCAAGGGTTCAAAATCAAACCAAGTTGTAAACATATCTTTCAACTTCTTCTCAAAGGTAAATCTCTGTTCTTTATCTGTGATTTCAAATGACAAATCTTCTTTGCAAAGTATTTGTTGTGAATCAAAAAGGTTAGGCAAAACACCTAACTCATCTAAATCTTTACGAGATAAATTTGAGAATACTACGCCAAAAGCAAAAGGGAAAAGTAATTTATTGATAAAGGTGCCAGTTTGGTGTTTCAAATTACTTTCATTTAGCAATTTGTTTTTTATTGCATAAGCACATCTACGTGATTGTTCAAATGGAGATTCTTTTTTTACTTTTTCCCCTTTGTCTGTTTCAATTTCCCAGAATTGGTTATCAATCTTTCTAATTTTATCTTTCTTCCAATCCTTTACTTCTAGGTTGAGAATACCAAGCGTCTGACCAAATACAATAAAATCAGTAAAACGTTTTTGATTATTGTCTCGATTTCCTTCAATAGTTATTGAGGGGGGTTCATACCACACATATTCATCATCACTATCTGAATATAACTTGCTAAATATTCCGTGTAATTTCTTTTCACCATTAGATGCAAAAGTTGTAGAACTTATCGAACTTGGAATTACAGGCATAATATTATCCTCAATATATTTCCAAAACACATAACATCATTTTATCTTTATAGGAATTAAAGCAAGGGACGAAATGAAAGTGAGTTTGAGAAAGAAAGCAATCCATAACAACCTTGATTGTTATAATTAAAAAACAAAATAAGAAAAAAAGTTCAATTGTACAGTAAAATAAAATGAAAAATAGAATTTACCGAAATATTCTAATTCATCAATTAACCGATATTTCCAGACATAGAGTTCTCCATAAAATAATTGATTAATTATTAACCGCATGATTTAGAAGGAACGATAATATTCAATTGCATTTTTAATTTCTTAATAGCTTTATCTGTATAATCATTCCATTCTTTATTACGTCTTCTAATTTCGGGATGAGCTAGGCTTGCAATTAAATAGTTATCCCCTCCAAAATTAATTGTATTTATTGAGCCATCTAAAAGTTCTTTATTAATTAGCTTAGCTTCTTTCCTAATTATTCTCGCGGGTATTTCACCCAATGTTATAATCAATTTGGGATTGCAGAGTTTGATTTCATTAATTATCCATTTCATATTGGCATTTGAAGCGGCTATTGTTTTAAACATATTATGAGTGTTGACAAATCTGTGATTAGAAAAAGTTTTGCAATTCTTTATGTGTTTTACCGGGAACAGATAGATTTTAACAAGGTCAGTAATCCAAATTACATCAGGATCAATTCCCAATTGCGGGAAGTAATATTTATCTAAAAACTCACGGGAAGCTTGATCCCTAATTTCTCTACCATCAAAGTATATTTCATTTGCAAAGGGAGAAAGATTATTTGCAACCGGAATAAGTTTTCCATCTCTTCGTTCGAATCTGGCAGATGGAAAAGCACCAATTAGCATAATAGAATTTTTTACAAGATTAGTGGGAAGA
>CAYLVF010000152.1:0-6431 GCA_964387045.1 uncultured Melioribacter sp.
TAATAAAATTATGAATATTAATAACGGTTTGATTCCAATCAGGCATTGTTCTGCTGGAATTTAAAACTCCCGGTACAACAAGAACATCAAACCCTTTTTCTTTAAATGGAATTATATATTCATCAAAAGAATCACGGGAATCATAAGTCCAGGTACCGACAATCATATCCTTAGGAAGTTGGTCGATAAGTTCGGGATACTGCAGCATTATATCGCCCCAAATCCATGATCTCTTGCCGTGTTTTTTTACAATATCATTTAACTTTAGCACATGCTTTTTATATACTTGAGCATAGCCGATCTCTTCAACTAATTGTTTTGAATATCCTCTTCCAAGATCAAATGTTTCATCACAATTAATAGCGAACCAAGGGGAATCGAAAGCAGGTATCATTTCTTCATAGATATCTCTTAAAAATTCCATGCTTTCAGGTAGCACAGGAGAAATTAAGCTTCCGCTTTCCGCAAGAGGTGCATACTTTGGATGGTTTTGAATACTCTGGAAATGACCGAAAGACTGAAAGCTTCCTACAAGAGTTACAAAATATTTTTTTGCATAATCTGAAAGTTCTTTCCACTCTTCAATTGTAATTGATCCATCAGGCGGAGCAAATGCACCATGTTTCTTAGTTTTAACAACATGCTCGACATAATGAGTCATACCATTCATTTTTAATTCGGCAATACGCCTAATTTGATATTTCATGAACTCCATTGTCGGGATTGGACCTCGGCTTATATCATCCATCAAAAAACGATATTTCAAATCAGGATAATCTCTAACGATCATTCCGGGTAACCCGGACTGATCAAGAAATCCTCTTAGTAGTTGTTTTAAAGTTTGAACTCCGTAATAAAGTCCTTGTTTATTATTAGCAGCTACAATAATTCGTTCATCGGAAATTTGCAATTGATAACCTTGTTCGCCAAGCTCATTATCTAAATTAAAATTTGCTTCTTTGCAAAGTTTATCAAAATTTCTATTGCTCCCTTTTAATCCCAATAAAATATGGGCATGTTGATTTTCGGATAAATTAACATCAACATTGTGCCACCTTCTGAATTCAACTTGTAACTCGGATACACCATGCATTACATGGTTAGTATCATTTACAAATAATTTTAGATTTAATTCCGAAACTTCAAGAGAAAATTTCGAATTATTATAATCGACTTGTTTCGGCAACGGAATAACTGGAATTTCTGATGCCTCAGCAAAACCAAAAAGTATAGTGAATATTATTATTGATAATAGTTTTTTCATTTTATTCATTTTTTTATTTTAGAAAAATATTTTTGCTCTAAGTACTCTGCAGAATTTATATATGCCGAATCTAAATCCTGAACATTAGATTCCGAGCCACCGATATCTAAACCAAGTTCACCTTTATAATTGATTACATCTAATGTTTCGAAGAAGATATCCCAATTAATTCGTCCTTTCGTTAATTCAAGGTGTTCAATTCTTTCACCGCTGTTATCCGAAATGTGAATGTATTCAATATGATCTTTAAGTCTGTGTAGAGACATTGAGAGATTCTCTTTAACAGCAAATTGGTTAGCCGTATCAAAAGTAAATTTTAAATTATCTTTATTAACCGCATCAAATAAATTCAGAAATCCGTCAGTTGTTGAACATAGAACACCTTCAGCCGGATGAATTTGATACGTTAGTCCGTAACTTTTGGCAATGTCACATAATGTTTTCATTGTTTCAATTAAGGTGAGCCAATACTTTTTCCAATCAAGATTTTTCGGGATATATGCATTCGCTAAAGTTTTCGAATCATAGTGCCGTGTAATTGGTATATCCCCTTTAAAAGTAAACGGGGGTAAAGGTCCATTATCTAAAACGGATTTTGCACCAATAGCAATGGCGATTTCACAACCTCTTTCAAATAACTTAATTTGCTCTTTTCTAACATTTTCATCAGTACTTGAAAGACCGGGCAGAACGGTACAGAAATGAGGTACTCTGATTTTCAATTCTGTTATTCTATCGTTAATCTTATCCTTAATTTTATAGACTGCAGTTAGATGTTTTTCCCTAATACCTTCCAGTTCAATACTTTCAAAACCAAGCGCCGCCATTTCCTCAATTTGATTAATGTAATTATCAACAGGAGGAGGATAACCGTACTTTGTAATTGTGTATAAATAAGCACAGACAATATTTGAATTAAATTTTTTGTTCATAATTAAAAGCTATCCATTATTCCAATAATACCGACCATTGCCATTGCAGCGGTGAATAAAGTGACTAATACCATTAATACATTGGTGAAAAGGGTTGCTTTGTATTTCCCCATTAAACCTTCACGATTGATTAATATCATCATAAGGATAAGAACCAAAGGAGTAGCAACCAAGGTTAAAGCTTGAGCAATTATCAAAACTAAGACAGGACGCCCGCCAAAGATCGGAATTACAAGACCGAGTGAAGCATAAAAAATTATTATACCTCTATTCCGCCAACTGTTAAGTGTGAATTCTTCTTGCTTATAATCCGATAATAGAAGAGGAACTAATATATAATGCGGGAATAACGAAGATAAACCGGCTGCAACAATACCTGTTACAAATATCGATATTGCAAATCTGCCTGCAATTGGCTCTAACGATTTAACCATATCAACTGCGTTTTCGACAGTTAACCCGAGTGGATTAAGAGTGCCTGCAGCGGCTGCCATAATTGCCAAACTAAGAAAAAACATAAGCGATACAGATACTATAGCATCACGCTTTTCTGTTTTAAGATCTTTGAGACTCCATTCTTTTTGTTTAATTGTTGCAGATCTGACAATAAATAAAACTCCACCCATAGTTGTTCCGATCATTCCAGCTACAATTAATCCGCCGTTTTCACCACCGGGTATGTTTGGGACAAGACCTGAGATAACCATTGCCGCATCAGGAATTACCATAAATGCAGATAAAATAAAGCTCAATCCCATTATGGCAACAAAAAATGCAAGTATATTTTCAATTTTTCTGTAATGACCACTAAATAAAAAGTAAACCAGGATAACGGCAAAGAAAATTGTAACAACTATCATATCAAAACCTTCGCCGGAAGGTGTAAGTGGTTTTGACCACTCGTTTACAACTTCAACCAAGACAGCCATCACACCCATGCTTGATATCATTTCGGTGAAGATTAATGTCATTAATACAAATCCGGCATAACCTTTACCAAAATGTTTTTTATAACTGTGCAAGGCAGTGTCCCCGGTAACCAGCGTAAATTTTCCGAAGATAATAATTAAGAAATAGGTAAAGATTACAGATAGTAATACAGCCCATGTAAGTCCCATCCCGTGCGCCGCACCGGCTGATGCCATTGTTGTTACACTGCCGGTTCCGATATTATACCCGACTAAAAATAACCCGGGACCAATTGTAGAAATGAATAGTAAAATTTTCTTCCAAGATTTTTTCAATTTTTATCTCCGCTTATTAGCTTTAGTCAATCATTTCAAAATCCGGTAACTCTACTGCCAATTTTTTGATTCTCATAAAAACAGATTCGTCAATTGATTTTATTTTATTCAACACTTGTTCTCTTTGCATTTCCAAGACTTTACATTCTGAGATAAAATCTTCTTTAGACTTGGGTTCCGGCACCGAAGATTTCAACTGCAATCTCAGCCCTTTCAACCGAGTATAATTCAGGTGATAGTCAAATGGATTTTTTTCAGTAACAAATCTCACATTGCGGATTTGCTGCCAAAGTTTTTCGGTTTCAAACCAAAGTTTTCTTTGACCAATTACTTTTCTAAGTCCTAATTCTACCTCTTTAAATTCGAGTAACGGTTTATATAATTCATCGCCATAAAGTCTTTTAATTGCTAACTTAAGAGATAACTCCGGATTATATTTTTCCGGGTTCCACATATAATCATTTGCTGTAATTGCCGCTACTTTGTGATCTTCCAAATTGAAATCACCGTTAATAAAAATACCATTGCCCCCTGTAAGCAAATAAAGTTCTTCGGGGAAATCATTTTCAAAAGCAGTAAATAACGGTGTGCTCGTAAA
The DNA here is from genome assembly GCA_964387045.1 of uncultured Melioribacter sp. Taxonomy (GTDB): domain Bacteria; phylum Bacteroidota; class Ignavibacteria; order Ignavibacteriales; family Melioribacteraceae; genus SURF-28. Next base: position 4,039 of record CAYLVF010000152.1, read on the forward strand.
GGGATGATGACTGTAAATTGTGTTATCCCACAAAAATGGGATTCTACCGGATAAATTTTTCGTCCAATCATCAATATGTTCCCTAGTGATTTTTCTGCTCCGTACATAAGGTCCGCACCAAATAAGGTAAATATTCTCATTCATATTAGTTCCAACGTATTCCAAATCTCTGAACAGCGGCTCCAAAGCACCACTTTCCCATTGTGTACCAATGAATAATTCTATATCGCCTTGATGCATATCTTCATAAGTATAGTATGCCGGCACATAATATGACTCAATATTATAGTTCTTCTCGTTGAACCAATTTTCAAGTTCATTCATTAAATAAGTATTAGCAGCTTCAAAATGCGGGAAAGTATTTTTATCGTTCTCATCAACAAGTATATAACCTTCCCCAAATTTGTATGGAGGAGTATCGTCAGAAAGAATCATAAGTTTTTCAACACCATGTTGATATGAAGTTTCAATCACCTCTTTCAATGCATTAATATGAGATTCATTTGAAATAATGATTTTCTTTTCTTCATAAATATTATGCGACTGCATAACTTTTAAACCGCCGTATTTATCCTTCCAAATCTTTATTTCTTTAAGTATAGATAAATACTCATCACTTAATTCGTACCACGGGTGCTGACGACTTGCAATAACTACAGTTTCAAATTTGTTTTGAAGTGCTAAATCAAAAAGAGATGATACTTCATTTGGAGAAGGATTAGCAACAAGCAATCTTCTTGAAAAATCCGGATAATCCTTAATCTCAACCAAATCAAAATTAAGTCTATCATCTTGAATTATTAATAAATCAACAAAGGTAACCGCACCATAAAGCAAACCGAGTTGACTCGGAGATGATATTTCGATTAACTTTTTATCTACCGATGGATTTATCGCATAGTATTGATCATTAATAAATTCATTAGAAATTGGAATTAAATTAAAAACTATTTTCCAACCTGATGTATTTTCTTTTTCGGCAACCGAAAAACGATTATTAAACTTCTGCACTATCAATCTTTCTAAATAATTAGCTGCTTTATGCTCAATTTCGTTTGTATAATTTACTTGAACAAAAAATTCAGAATCCAAAAATATTGATTGGCTTAAATTAATAATCTCTTTAGGCTGCGGTTGTAATGTTTGAGCTGATGCCCAACTCACAATCATAAATAATATTGAAAAAGTAATTCGTTTCATTTTTTTTCTTCGTCACCGAAATAATGCTCATAATATTTAGCAAGGAATCTCATTCCGAACGCGGTACCGACATCTCTTTGAGTAATCCAATGCATACCTTGACGATGACGAGATCTAAGATTAATCAATCCGCCTCTCAGGTTTGGATCGGGATGATTTTGAGCGAATCGATTTTTAATTACCCAGTTGAATGATCTTTCTACATTATCATTGAATTGTTCACCAACGCCATGTTCTATTAACCTGATTCCTAAAATGCCAATGAAAGCAACTGCCGAACCTGTTTTTGAGCCTCTGTCAGTTCTTCCGTCTAGATAATTCACATAATGAAATGAACCATCCTTGCCTTGGAACTTAACATGAAACTCTAAAGTTTTTCTTGCCGCTTCAAGGTATCTCTTGTCGCCTGTCAATTCATATCCGTCAATTAATGACTCGGCGTACCATAAGTTAAATCTTGGATGAAAAGTTCCTTCATGTTTGTGATTGGGCATAAAATCCATCCACAAACCATATTCATCTTGCTTTTCAACTAAACTGTTGCAGAGTTCTATAAATACTTTTTTATACTTTTCATCTCCGGTATATTCATACATATCTTTGAAAAGCGAACCTTCATTATTTGGTCTGGAAACATCGAATAATTCTTGTACTTCTTTATCTTTCCAAAAAGGACTGTTTTCTTTTCTTACTTCACCAGTTTCAGGGTCAACAGTGTCATAAAAAACTCCATGTTCCGGGACGTACATATGTTCAAGCATCCATTTACCTGCACTTGTTGGAACAGCCGCGTATTTATCAATTTTCGTTGCTTTATAAAGATTATACAATCCGGGTGTGCCATCAGAAATAGTAGCAAACACTAATACCTCTCCGGCATGATCGCCGTGAACTGCATATAACATTCCTTCTAATTTAGGATGATCTTTAATAAGTAAACTTGTCCACCAATTTCCCGCTTTTTTTGCGGCGATTAAATATTCTTCATTATCCGTAACTCGATAGGCATCAACCAGTCCGTTAATTATTTGACCTGTATGCCAGGCAGGTTCGTATGGATACCATTTGCCCTGCACAATATTGTAATCACATCTGGATTTTCCTTCTTCATCAAGAAGCACGTTACTTGCGTGATATGCTAATTCATTTAGTGCCTGAAGTACTTTTTGCTTTTTCAAATTATCTTCGGCTTC
>CAYLVF010000153.1:0-6377 GCA_964387045.1 uncultured Melioribacter sp.
TATTCATTTTCTAGTTCGTTTTCGAGCCTGGATTTTAACTGGGTAATTTTCAGCTCGGCATCTTTCAATTTAGTATAACAAATTTTTGAGAGATTAATTCCCTCTTCATACAATTTGATTGACTCATCTAAACCAATATCTTCGGCTTCAAGCAATTCAGCAATTTCTTCAAGCCGCCGCAATGAATCTTCAAAAGAATTAGTTCCCTTTTTCTTAGCCATTTTTAATCTCTATCTCTTTATCATAAAACTTAATTTTGAATTCAGCATTATCTTTAAGATTTACGGAACGAGTTACAAATTTACCGTTCTGTTTTATAAGTGTAAAACCTTTCTTTAAAGTTTTTTGTAAGTCAAATCCTTCAAGTGATTTTTCCAAATATTTCAAATGCTGAAGTTTATTTCTGTAATGTTGAAAAATACCCTTCGTAATTGATGAATATAAATTATCGACCGACTGCAAGCCGACATTAACTTTACTTTCGATACTTCTAAAACCGTAGGAGCGTAATAGTTCATTAACAGAATATTTACTCTCGTCAATTTTATTTACCATTATTACATTCAACTGTTCACCGTAATCTTTCAGAATGTTCAGAATATCTTCTTTATTTGGTGTTGCTAATTCAATTGCTGTTGACGGAGTTGGCGCTCTTAAATCAGCTACAAAATCCGTAATTGTAAAATCAATTTCATGTCCTACACCACTTATAATTGGTATTCGTGATTCAAACACAGCCCTTGCAACTACTTCTTCGTTAAATGCCCAAAGATCTTCTAATGAACCCCCGCCGCGTGCAATTATTAAAGTATCAATGTCGTCACGCTTGTTGAATTCCTTAATAGCCTTTGCAATTAAGTTTGCTGCGCCTTCTCCTTGTACTTGAGTAGGTGCAACAACTAATTCAACAATAGGAAATCTGCGGGAAACAATATTTACAATGTCATTATAGGCTGCGCTTTCCGAACCGGTAATGATTCCTATTTTTTGAGGGAAAGGAGGAATGGGCTTTTTAAATTTTTCATCAAATAAACCTTCGTAAGCTAATTTGTTTTTTAATCTCTCAAATGCCGCTTGAAGCTCGCCAACCCCGGCGGGCTTCATCGAACGAACATCAATTTGATAAGTACCGCGCGGTGGATAAACGGTAATTTTTCCGTTTACTATTATTTTCATTCCGTCTTCAGGAGTGAAGAAAACATGATTGTTAAATCCTTTCCACATTGCACAACTTATCTGTGCGTTCGAATCTTTTAGTGTAAAATACCAATGCCCCGAGATGTGATGTTTAAAATTAGATATTTCGCCGAGGACACTGAGAGAATCAAAATTAATTTCTAATGTCTCCCGAATAACCGAAGTGAGTTCACTTACTGATTCATATTGCTGCATAGTTAAACTTCTTTTCTGAAAATTAAACAATACTGATGATGGCGATTACCAACCCAAGCATTATTAACTCCCAATGCAATAAGCGGCTTGTCATCTTGAAGCCAAATTTTTTCGTCTTTCAATACCCAGCTTTTTTCATTTCTTTTCGTTAGTGAAATTGCCGTATCGAATGCTAACGGATAAAGCCTGCTTTCATTATAAACATTGTTCGTAATAATTGTTAAGTAACCGCCGACTTTAATTAAGTCCCACACAACATCGAAAATTTTAGCTTGGAATTCAATGAAGTTATTATAGCCTGTGATATTACCCAAATCATTTTTATCGGATGAGTATTTAGTATCGAGACCGGAATTTTTTCTTTTTGTCTGCCTAATTGAATTACGTTCAAGCTGATTCCAATACGGCGGTGAAGTTATTACATAATCAAATTTTTCTATTGGAAGATTTTGATGTCTCAGTAATTTTTGTGCATTTAATGAATCACCATTAATAGGAATAAGAGTTGAATCGTATTTCCCCTTTTTTATTCTTCTTACCGAAGTCTCATAATATTTTTGTTGTAATTCAAGACCGACTGCGTTTCTATTTGCTTCACCTGCTGCAATTAATGTACTCCCCGTTCCAAGAAAAGGATCAAATACCCACTCACCCTTTTTTGTGAAGAAAGTTATAAACTCCTTCACCAAAGTTTCCGGAAATTTTGCCGGATGTAAAACTTCATCTTCTTTTCTTTTTGGGGGACGATGAACAAACCAAGTTTTGGAAAACTTAATCCATTCCTTGCCGGTTAAGTCATTGAGTTTATTGTTAAGACTCAGTTTACCTCTATCGCCTAAATCAATGTATTTGTTTTCTTTTGATATTGTCATTGCATAAAGTTAAAGATTCTAAAAACGATTTCAAATTCTCGCATTAAAAACGAACGTTAAAGCCGAGTGTCGGTAATATAGGAAACATTGTGCTTTTTTCTCTTCCGATTGTTAGATCATCATTAATATAATAATCATAACCAATTACATTAGAGCGGTTATAAACATTAATTACATCTAAATAGAACACCCAATCATAACCCCAATAGTCTGCCTTTGCTGAAAAGCGAACATCCAATCTATGATATTCAGGTTTACGTGAATTAAATCTATTCTCTACTCCACCGAAATCAGTATCGTAAATTACTTCGGTCGTTCCTCTTCTTGTAGCTATTTCAGGAGAATCGGGAATCATATCGCCATCGGTATCAACTAATGTTATTCTCGGTTTAACTCCAACAGGTGCAGTAATTGGGAAACCCGAACCATATTGGAAACGAATACCGAAATCCAACCAGTCATTTATTTCATAATTCAAAACAACATTTAATGTGTGTCTTTGATCGAAGTTAAACGGGATTGTTCTGTTGTACTCAAATCTCTCTGCCCAGGCAAGTGAATAAGAAATCCATCCGTCAATTTTAGAAATTCCGGCAACATTTCTTTTTTCGATTAAGAACTCCAAACCATAAGCTTCACCACGCGCATCATTGATTGGAATTTGTGTTAAAGAATCACCTTGAACCGGGATGGGGCGAGTCCAGGCAGAACGTTCTCTAGGATCTTGCCCGGGAACCGGTTCCGTATAAAACAGCGTTCCCACAACTTCTTTCTGAATAATTAAGTTGGAGAATTTTTTGTAATAAGCTTCAACCTTAACACGCCATTCGCTTGATAGCCATCGTTCTAACCCTAAAACATAGTGAGTTGATTTTTCTGCTTCCAAGTCTTTAGTATATCGTTTGTCAAGATCTAACAGTTGGTTGCCGTCTCGTAATTTTTCATAACCGGGTGATTGATAAAATTGTCCCCAAGTTGCCCGAAGTGTAGTTATCCCATCAAGTGCGTAAGAAAAAGAAATTCTCGGTGCGATATAACTTTTTTCTAAAATGTTATAATAATCATATCGCAAACCGGGCTGAATAAAAAATCGATCGGCGAGAGCAAATTTGTTTTGAACCCAAAATCTATAACGAGTATAAATTCTTTCATCGCCAATATCATCAAAGACAACTCTGATATTGGGATTTGAGTCGAAGAATGCACGTAATTCAGGATCAAGATTAAAATCAAAATTAAGCAAGGTTCTCATAAAATCAACACCAGCACCGGCGCTGAATTCATTACCTGTTCCCCAATAGCGCAAAAACTTATTATCGATCGAGTACTTCTGAAAAATAAAATTTGCATTAACACCAAAGCCAACTAAATAAGGTGCAAGAGTATCCGGTGCAATATTTTCAAAATCTTTTCTATTAAGTGAAGGGTCTAAAATCTTTGAATCGAAATTGCTTCTTCCTTTATTGCGATACCAAGAGAAAATAAATTTGTTTAACGATTTTTTATTTGGTGTAAAGTGCCAAGCAAACGCTACCATATCATTATCAGAATCATCAACAACGGCAACACTATCGGCAGTCTTTCTATTTTCACTGCTGATAAGATCAACCCCGTCTCGTGAAAGAATACCGTTTATAAAAAATTTATGACCGTTAAACGGACCAAATGCCAATTTTGCCTGAACATCATAGAAGTTTGGAAAAGTTACATTGTCTTCAACAAGCCCGGCACCTTTAACAAACGGTTCTATAATCAAATCATAATAAGTTCTTCTGGAATTAATCAGCCAACTTCCCGGAATATTAAAAGGATTCTTTCCTTCGAGAACTAGATTTGCAGCGACAATACTTGCATTCAAGTTTCCTTTAAAACTTTGGGTAATATCACCTTGTCTATTTGTAACATCAAGAACAGCAGAAAGTCTGTCACCGTATTGAACCGGGAATCCGCCGGTTATTAAATTAATATCGGAAACCGCTTCAGGATTGAACATACTAATTACACCATAAAGTCTGTACGGATTAAAAACTTCAACATCATCCATAACAATTAAATTTTGATTAGGACCGCTGCCCCGAACGATTAGTTGAGACGAAAAATCGTTTGGCGCTAAAACACCCGGTAAAGCTTGAAGTGTTCTAAACACATCAGTTACGGCGCCTGGTAAAACTCTTGCTCCTTCAGGCTGCAAGTCAATTAAGCTGGTGGTTGGATCGCTTTGTTCTTGAATTCTTGTATCAAGCACTTCAATCTGATCAATTTCGATCGCTTCTGTGTTCAATTCAACATTTAGCTCAAGTAATTTTTCCGGAAGAATCTCAACATCAAAGAATTGACTTTTAAATCCAACTGAACTGAACCTTACTCTATGTTTACCGACCGGAATTTTAGATATTCTGTAATTACCATTTTGATCGGTTACACCGCCGGAGTTTATATCGATGATCAGAATATTAACACCGGGAATTGGCGAACCGTCTTCGGTTACTTTACCTGTTAACCCGCCTGTCTGTGAAAATAATATCGAAGCAGAAACTATTAATAAATATATATACTTGAACATTCGCTGCATTATCCTTTACGATATAACAACTTTTTCATGAAAAACATTCCATCGAGAAGCAATTGAAAAGAATTATAAATTTAACGAGAAGAAATGCGAATACAAACCAATGGAAATTTCGTGAAAATTTCTATCAAAATTTGACGGCTGAAAATTATATCTATAACGAGAATAAAGAGTAAATGCATTATAGATTTTCAACCAACCAATTGTTATCTCAGTTGATACACCGTTAAATCCCTTAAAAGATGTAAACCCCGAAACTCCGGCAGAAACAAATTCAATATGTTTCAAAGTGAATATTTGTTTATATCCAAAACGAAGAAAATTCTGATGCTCGGCATTAAAGATATGAGCATATTCAATTCCAAAATAACCGGCGGGATAATTATATCCACCACTGTAATGAGTAAAAAGAGAAATTTCTTTCGCCAGACTAAACTTTGTCTCACCATTTTGGAAAACAACCGAAGGCGAAGGGAGACCAAAAATAATTCCGCCGAAACAACACATAGTAAGTAAACTTGGGTCTTTATCTGACTGTAATAAATTCTTAAAGGGGGCAATCACTTCAAATTGATCACTAATGTAATTCACTCCATTTTTTGTTTTACCCGAAATGATAAATTTTACATAAGCGGAATCTAAAGTCATATTTGATAAATCGATTTCAATTTGATGATCTTCTGCCAAAGTATCAGAAACCACAAATGAATATTGGTTTTCTATTTTAACAGTACTTGTAACACTATCATCAGTAAAAAAGGATAAAATAAATTTGTAGGGTTCTACCTGTGTTATGTAAGAGTCTATTACAAATACTTCAACATCGGCATCTTGAGCCGAAGATGATAATGTTAACACAAATAGAAGCAAAAAAGAGATTAAGTATTTCTTCATTAACTCTCCTGTTTTCACTTTCAAAGATAGAAGAAATAAATGAAAATTTGGACGGTATATATTTTCTCGTCTTACAGCTTCAATTGGAGTTCGATTTTAAGTATATTTGCACTTCGTAAAAATGGAGAGAATGTAATTGAAAATTTTAGTAACAAACGATGACGGAATTGATTCACAAGGAATTCAAAAGTTAGCAGATGCGCTTAAAGAAATTGGTGATGTAACAGTTATAGCCCCGCGAACCGAACAGAGTGCGGTAGGACATGCGATTACTATGAAAATTCCCCTGCGTGTTACTGAATATTATAAGAATGGCGACTTTTTTGGGTACGCGGTTGATGGAACTCCGGCGGATTGTGTTAAAATCGGAATTCGTAATATTTTGAAAACACCTCCTGATGTAGTTGTTTCGGGTATCAATCATGGTTCCAATACAGCAATAAATATAATTTACTCTGGTACTGTTTCAGCTGCACGCGAAGCGGCTATTATGGATATTCCGGCAATCGCAATTTCAATTACTTCACATAATCCAAAACATTTTGAATATGCCTGCCGTACTGCTCAAAAACTATCTAAAATTATAACTGAAATGGGATTGAAAAAAGGTTCTTTACTAAATGTAAATGTTCCCGATCTTCCTCCAAAGG
>CAYLVF010000154.1:0-6361 GCA_964387045.1 uncultured Melioribacter sp.
AAATAATTTTAGGAAAATTTCTCTGTATCACTTCCAAAACTTTATCGTTAATTGGTATTATTCGGCTTTTCTTATTTTTTGTTCTGAATGAATCTGAGTTCTGGACTGTAATTGTAAGTTCATTCAGATCAATCCACTTTACTTGAGTATTTGTAATTTCTGAAATTCTCATCCCTGTATAGTAGGCAAATGAATAAATGTCTTTAAGGATTTTTGAGGATTCATTAGACAATATCTTATCAAACTCGATAGAAGTGATGTATAGGTTTTCCTTTTCGGGTGGTTTCGGCACCTTTATTCTTTTGAAAGGATTGTCGTATAAATAATTTAGTTGAACTGCCCGGTTAAAACTCGTTGCGAAAACTCTTAGATAGGTATACGCTGCGTGCGGTGATGGTTTGGAAAGTTCAATTAAAGCTGATTCCACTTTTTCGGGATCGATGTCTTGAATGCGGGTTTCGTCATTATAAACTGTCTGAAGAAATCGGAAAGCTGATCTTACTGAATTATTATAACCTCTTGATTTAGTAGCTTTTGCAAACTCTGTATATTGTCTGCGGAATGTTCCTAATGTAATTGGTTTGGTTCGTCTTTCTTCTTTTAACCGTTCCTTAAGAGTTGATAGTTTTTTTAATGCATCTGATTTTCTCTTTTTCCCGGTTGAGATTCTTCTTATCTCATTTCCGAATTCATCAAAAATTTTGATGTAAAAATAACCGTTTGAACGCTTGAAAAGTCTCATCTAAGAATCCTTTCAGCGTCCTCTGATTGCAAAAGAAAATTCGTGATTTTAGTGATACCGGAATTGATACCGGAAATGGTATCATTTTAGGTATCACATTTAAGTTAATATCAATTTGGTTTTTACGGAAAGTTTAAAAAATGGAGTGAAAATTAAAATTCCCTCGAGCCGACTGCCGGAATCGAACCGGCGACCTATTCATTACGAATGAATTGCTCTACCAGCTGAGCTAAGTCGGCTTCTAAAAGAACTTAATCGAACTTATTTTTTCTTTTTATGTCTGTTTTTTCTTAAACGTTTTTTGCGCTTATGTGTCGCCATTTTATGACGTTTTCTTTTTTTACCACTTGGCATTAAAATACCTCCTACATATTCGAATGATTATTAATTAATTCTCTTGCTTTATTTGCAATGTCGGATGTCGGATTTAATTGCACAGCTTTATTCCACCACTCGACAGCTTTTTCTAAATTATTCATAGTATAATTAACTATACCAAGATTGAAGTGTGCAATTTGATGAGCAGGGTTAAGTTCAATTCCTTTAGTCATTGCTGAAATTGCATTATCAAAATCGTTCATATCAAAATAGCAAACTCCCATATCAACCCAAACATCGGCTTCATCACCGTGATCTTTTAGATATTGCCTATACCATTTTATTGCTTCTTCTTTAAATCCGGAGTCTCCTAGTAAATGTGCAAGATGCAGTACCGATTGGTGATCTGCAGGATTATTGGTTACTTGCACGCGCAACTGATTTATTTCTTGAAGCTTGCTCAAATCTGCGCCACGATGAAATTCATCTACCGGGAGCTGTGTAAATGGAGATATTTTGGGTTGATCGAAAATACCTGATAAATAAAGAATGATGCCGCCCAAAACGACTAGTATTAAAATCGTGTAAATAATTTTTACCGGATTTATAACAAGTGATTTTTGTTCGGCTTTTACTGCCGGTTGAATATTCTTATCTTTTTTAATCGCAGATTTTTTTCTTTCTTGAGACTTACCAACTTTTAAATTCGGCACCGGAAATTTAGCACCGCATTCAATACAGAAATTGGCGATTGTTTCATTTTCGGTTCCGCAAATTTCACAGCGTTTAATTTCGGTATTTTTTAATTCTATGCTAATAACAAATTCTCCTTGGAACTATTTTCGATCGTTATCTTTCATGCCTTTATCAACGGCGGACTTAAAATCTTTAGAAAATTTAAAGACAGGCACAAAATGTTCTTCAACAAAAACTTTTTCTCCGGTCCTCGGGTTTCGGGCATATCTGGAATTTTTCTTCTTGACTTTGTAACTACCGAATCCGCGGATTTCAATACCGTTACCCTCTTTTAAAGAATTTATTACTGTATTTAGAAATCCTTCAATGATAGCTTCAGTCTCTAGTTTAGTTAAACCGGTTCCAGAAGCTACTTTCTCGACGATGTCGGCTTTTGTCATATTAACCCCAATTTTTTGCCATTTTTTATAATTAGAGCTTGGAAAAATATCAAAAACTTGAATAAAATCAAACTACTAATCGCTATAATTTATTGATTTATAATGACTTACTCAGATTTTACTTCACTAAAATTCCATTCTCAGTATGATACACAGTCTCACTCTGTTATTTGAAAAGATTCGATTAAGGTTCATTTTTGCACTTTTTCTTTTGGTATACATATTGTCCTATAAAAGATAATTAATAGAAAGGAAGGTCGTGGATGTCACTCGTTCCAATTTTATATACAAGCATAATCTTATTCTCAATCTTGATGATTGTTATAATCACTATTTCTTATATAGCTTATAAGGTTAGAAATAAAGAGAATAAAAAGCGAGAAGCGAACATTGAAACGTATCGGTATATCGCAGCCCCAAGAGAATTACCAGAAAGAAGAGATTACCAACCTACAGTCGTCAGGGTTGTTCCCTCAATAAAAAAACCGGAATTGAGGAGAACTCAAATACAACCGGCTCAACCAAGACGAACAACTGTACTTAACAATAGTGATTTTACTGAACAGCAAACCACAACTTCTGTGTATAATCATGAATCAAGATTTACTAGCGAAAGAGAAAGTACACTATCAAGAACTAACGGCGGGTCATACAGAAGCAGAATTGAAATATTAAATAAATTACAGCCTACAGAATCACCTAAAGAGAAATTTACTGTTAACGGTTCAGGTTCCATCGCATTGCCAAAGTATTATGAAAATTTCAGAGCGATTCAATATTACTCCGATGATGAAGATGAACTTCTTTACAAACCTTCTCAATATTACCGTTAGATTTTAAGTCTAAGTTGAAAAATGTTCTGTAACTTCCTATTATTGTAACCAATACTTTAATTCGAGTTTTCCTGAATGGAATTATTACCCGTAATTTACAACAGCCTTATAATAGCAGCCGGACTTTTCGTTATAACCATTGCAATTTCATTTGTGAGTTATAAAGTAAAGCAAAAAAAAGGTACGCTTTCCGAAAAACGAACTCAAGAACAATATCCGACTATATTCCGGGATAAAAAAAGAATTGAAGACGAGTTGAAACCGCATTCCAGAATCAGACAACATAAACCTCCGCCTCAACCACGTATAGAGAAAAGAGTTGAAAAGAAAGAGAAACCAATTGAAAAAATAAGAAACCGACCACAACCGGAGCCTAAAGAAGAACACAAAAAAGATTCACATTCAAGGATTGAAAGAGTTACAGCATTAATTCCTACCGATAGAAAGTATGAACAAGAAAAAAAACAAACTCCGATCCAAAAAAGAACTGTTGAAGGAAGTCAGAAAAAGAAAAATCTAAAGAGTATTGATGATGATCCCCTCAAAAAATATACTGATTCTGCAGATGATGATTTACATCCTTTAAAAACAGAAGAATAACATTCCCACTTTTCAATGAAACTTTTTATTAAGAATATGGTCTGCAACAGATGCATCAAAGTTGTAAAGGATGAACTGCTTAAATTGGGTCATCTAATCGATCATATTGAATTAGGAGAGGTTGTATTAAAGGGAAACCCAACTAATTCTGAATTGAAAAAAATCAAAAAAGTACTTGAAGAAAATGGTTTTGAATTAATCGAGGATTCAAAAAAAAGAATTGCAGAGCAAATAAAGAATATAATCATAGCAAGAATTCATCATTCCGAAGGCGAAGACGAAATTTTATTTTCAAAAGTGATTGAAAAAGAATTACAAAAAGATTATTCGCAGTTAAGTAAAATATTTTCTTCAATCGAACAAATGACAATAGAACATTTCGTGATTCTTCAAAAGATTGAAAAGGTTAAAGAATATTTACGTTACGGAGAATTGACTTTAAGTGAGATTGCTTATAAGCTCGGTTACAAAAGTGTCAATCATCTATCAAATCAATTTAAAAAATATACCGGATTAACAGCCACCGAATTTAAAGAGAACACTTCTCAAAAAAGAAAACCGCTTGACCAAGTTTAGTTTCAAAAATGGAACACAGATTTATAAAGATGATTATGATCTTTTATGATTTTGATCTGTGTGGATCATAACAATCATAAAGATCAGCATTCCGTTTGTTTTGTGCTATGAAGTCCAAATTTTGTAAATCTTTTTCAAAATTGTGTAACGCTTGCCCTATTTCTTATCCATATATTTGTATCGCAACTCAAAATAAAAAGGAGAAGTAAAATGAAAAAAGAATATAAAGTAGAAGGAATGTCCTGCCATCATTGCGTTCATTCTGTAGTTATAGAACTAAATAAATTAGAAATAAATTCTCATCAGGTTGATATAGGAAGAGTGAGTGTTGACTTTGACGAGACTAAAGTAAATGAAGAACAAATTAAAGCCGCAATTGAAGAAGCCGGTTATAAAGTGGTGAACTAAAATGGAAAAGTACACAATCCCGGTAAAAGGTATGACTTGTGCAAGTTGTGTTGCAAGAGTAGAAAAAGTTGTCGGAAAATTTGATCACCTTCAAAATGTGGCGGTCAATTTTGCTAATGAGAAATTAACTTTTGAATCTGATCATGATAATATTGATTTGCATGAAATCGCCAATAAAGTAAAAGAATATGGTTACGAGCTGGAATTGCCACAGGAAGATCATAGCCAACATTTAAAAAGTGAGACCGCCGGTCATCAACATGATGAAGAAAGTTATTCCGGAGTAAAAAAAGATTTTCTCGTTTCGTTGATTTTTACTGTTCCGATATTTCTAATAAGTATGCTTTATGATTTTGAATTCTTTAGAGAGATTTGGACAATTGATCATGAATCGACAAATAAAATACTCTTACTGCTGACCACACCAATCATGTTTATCCCGGGAAAAAGATTCTTCGTAATCTTTTGGAATAATCTCAAACATTTTTCGGCAGAAATGAATTCACTTGTTGCAATAGGAACCGGTGCTGCATATTTATATAGCACAATTGCGACCTTATTTCCTGAATTACTTTTTGGAGATTCCCATATCCCACATGTTTATTTTGAAACTGCTGCAGTTATCATTACTCTCATATTACTTGGAAGATGGCTTGAAGCAAGAGCAAAAAGTAAAACAAATTCTGCGGTAAAAAAATTATTGAAACTTCGTCCCGATAAAGCACTGGTAAAAAGAAATGGAAAAGAAGAAATCATAGCATATTCTGATTTACAAATTGGTGACATTGTAATTGTCAAACCGGGTGAAAACATCCCTGCTGACGGTAAGATTATTAGCGGTAGTTCGAATGTTGATGAATCTATGATCACCGGAGAAAGCATGCCGGTTGAGAAATCAATCGATTCAAATGTTATTGGTGGGACTTACAATACAAACGGCTCATTTAATTTCAAAGTTGAAAAGTTGGGCGAAACTTCAGTTCTCGGAAAAATTGTACGCATGGTTGAAGAAGCTCAAGGTTCAAAAGCACCAATTCAAAAATTGGCCGATAAAATTGCGTCCGTTTTTGTACCGGTCGTGATTCTTGTGGCGATTTTAACATTTCTGGCTTGGCTTATTCTCCCGGAATTACTACAGTTCGATAGGGCGTTAATAAACTTTGTTGCTGTTTTAATTATTGCATGTCCTTGCGCTCTTGGGTTGGCAACTCCGACCGCAATTATGGTTGGAACAGGCTTGGGCGCAAATAAAGGAATACTAATCAAGAACGGTGAAATTTTAGAATTGATGCGTGAAATAAAAACTGTTGTGGTTGATAAGACCGGAACAATTACGGAAGGTAAACCGAAAGTTAGTAATGTAATTCCGATAGATTACGATGAGAAGGATTTGCTTAAAATTATCGGTTCTATAGAAAATAAATCCGAGCATCCGCTTTCAAAAGCTATTGTTGAAAAAGCTAAAGAATATGAAATAGAATTTGATGAACCGGATAACTTTAATTCCAAAAGTGGATTTGGCTTATCCGCAGAATTAAACGGAAAGCAATACCTCATCGGTAATAAAAAATTGATGGAAGAAAATTCTGTAGAACTTTCACTAGTTGAAACGAATTATAACGATTACTCGAACGAAGGAAAGACCGTAATTTTTACTGCTGAAAATAATAAGCTTATTGGATTGCTCACAATAGAAGACCCGGTAAAAGAAAGTTCAAAATCGGCAATTGAGAAATTGAAGAGAAAAG
>CAYLVF010000155.1:0-6322 GCA_964387045.1 uncultured Melioribacter sp.
AGATTTTCCATCTGTTCGGTTAATGAATTTTGCTTATCGGCAAGTGCATCTTTTTCCTGTTGATTTGAAAGGTCGCTTTGTTCGGTCTGTTGATTAAGTTCATTTAACTGTTCACTTAAGTTTTCGGTACGCTTAATAAGTTCGTCCATTTTCTGTTCAATTTGAATTCGCTTCAGAAGGTTGACGGTTCTCTCAAGAGATTTCTTGAACATCTCTTCGTTAAATTGAATGTTTTCCAATTCATTTTGTACCTGGTTACGCATCATGTTTTCCATTTGTTCACGCATTCTTTCAAAAGCTTTTTTCATTTCTTCACTGCTTAATTGATCCATCAAATCCTGAAGTTCCAAATATTTTTGAAGAGTTTCTTCCGAGAGTAAATTATTATCCGCAAGGTCTTTTCTTACATCGTCAAGTTGTTTTTTAATATCATCAACTTGGCTTTCAAGATTTTCAAATTTCTTAAGAGCTTGTTCAATTTTTTCTTTTTCTTCCCAAGTTATCTGGCGATCATCTTTTTTCAATTCATCACTTATCTTTTGTAATTCATCACTTAACTTTTTTGCATCTTCAAAAACCTTGGTTAAATCGCTTTGAGCTTCATTTTGTTTTTTATCTGTCTTGGCAAAAAGTTCATCAAGTGATGGTATGCGGAGTGTATATATTTTTGATTTTGTTTTCTTCGGTCCGTTTATATTATCGTTGTCGCTTACTTCTAAATAATACGAAACGATTTCTTCAGCTTTCAGATTAAGTGAAGTTATATCCCATGAATAAAAAATTTCCTGCTTCTTTTCATTTTTCGAAATAGAAATAGGAATTTTTAGAAATTCTGTTCCTGTAGATTGTCCTTGAGTGTTTTTACGGTAAAATAACTGCAAATCGGTAAATCCATAATCGTCTTCAATTTCTATTACGAGGGGTAAAATAGTTTCAAGTCCCAATTCAACATTTTCGCCGGGCTGAATTATATCAACATGCGGGTATTCGTCCTCTAAAATATTTATTGTATATCGAATCGGATTTTCACTTTTTACTTCGGAAGTATCGGTTAGTTGAATGTAATAACTTAGTTTCTCTTTAATATAGAAATTCCCTTCCGCTTCAAAACCATCCTTGTTTAATGGAATAACTTTTTCGGGTAAGGTTATAAGCTCAACGGATTTTAGATTTTTAGAAGACGAGATTTTGTAATCTAATCTTGTTCCGGGTAATACCGATGCGCTTCCGTTATCGGTTTGGACAATAGAAGAAAGTTTTGTATAAGACGGAGGAGTTATTTTCATTTCCAACTTTTTTACTATCGGTCTATCCATCACATTAATTTTATAGACCTCCGATTCAACACCTTCGGTACTTGCGTAATATTCAAGTGAAGTGTTAAGCGACTTTAATGTATGTGTGAAAATATTATTTGAATCCGGGACAAGATTTATCTCATTAAACTTTGTTTCTTCTTTTGTTCTTGTATAAAGATTAACCGAGTTCGGAATATCTTTTCCCGTAGTAATTTTCACGGTTATGCTTTCGCCTCTTGTAACATCAACATTACCGGGTTCTAATGTTAACATATATTTGGGCGGAACAGTGTATTCTTTATCGTAGTTGATAATTCTTTCAAATGCATTATTCAGAAATGGTATGAAAAATAACATCATAATTACCGCAGCTAAAGCTGAAGATGATATTCTTACATCTTTCCACTTATTAAATTTTACAGTATCTGTAAAATCAAGATTTTCTGTTTTCGCATAAACTTTCTGAAATGCGGCTTGTATTAAATCATTAGAATAATTGTGCTGTTTGTAATTGATAAGTTGAACTGCGTTTAACAAATCATCTTTTATGTCGGGATATTTACCACCCACATAATTTGCAATCTCATTCAAATCAAAATTGGAGAATGCGTGTATATTCTTTAATAAAGGAAATATTACTTTTATCAAAAAGAATATTAAAGCGGCTGCAATAAACAGAAAAAGGAAAATTGTCCTAAATGTACTTTCAAAAAAGAAAATA
Organism: uncultured Melioribacter sp.; assembly: GCA_964387045.1. GTDB lineage: Bacteria > Bacteroidota > Ignavibacteria > Ignavibacteriales > Melioribacteraceae > SURF-28. The sequence goes on from CAYLVF010000155.1 coordinate 2,020, forward strand.
GATTCAATCAACACAATAAGAAAAAACAATACTGTGAAGACACTAACAAACTGAAGAAAACCATCAAATGCATTAAAAAGATTTCTCTTATTATTTACTCGTCTTAATCTGCTTAATATATTTTGATAAAAATTACTCATATACTGTTATTTATCATAGCTGCGTTAGTAGTGTTTTAGAATTTTTAATTAGATAGAGCCCAAACAACAATATTAGCCCCAAACTTTAATGCTTCTTCTCTTTTATCTTGCGGAGTATTGTGAACTCGTGCATCAGCCCATCCGTCGCTCGGGTTACTTTCGTATGTATAATAAACCGCTAATCTGCCGTCAATAAAAATCCCAAATCCTTGTGGTGGTTTATTATCATGTTCATGTGTTTTAGGCGGACCGTAATTAAAATTAAATAAACAATGATACAATCCATAATCAAAGGGGAGTTCAACTAAATCTTTATCCGGGAATGCTTTTTTTATTTCTCTTCTAAAAGCATTGTCTAAACCATAGTCATCATCAACATAAAGGAAGCCGCCGTTGTTTAAATATGTGCGAAGCTTTTCGGCTTCATCCGAGGAAATAACAATGTTCCCGTGACCGGTTAAAAATAAGAAAGGATAAGAAAACATTTCCGAACTTCCGAGTTCTACAAATTTATATTCGGGAATGGTTTTAATATTAGTATGTTCGCTCACAAAATTCAGCAGGTTAACTTCTGCGGAAGGATCATTATACCAATCACCCCCTCCGTTATATTTCAAACGCGCAATTTGAAATCCGGTTTTAACTTGTCCGCTTAGCGTAACGGCAATTAATATGTAAAGAATAAATTTTACCATGTATCAACTTAACTATTATTGGAAGCAGAATACGGATTTATACAACCTTCGGAAGGATTCGTTTCTACTATTTAACCGGTAATCCAACTTTAAAAATTGTTCCTTTGCCGACTTGGCTATCGACAGAAATTGTACCGTTATTCTTTTTCACAAATTCATTTGAAAGAATAAGTCCCAATCCCGTACCTTTTTCGTTCTCGGTACCCAGTTTTTTTATGTTGCTGTCGAGATCGAATATTTTTTTAATTTCATCTTGAGGAATTCCAATACCGTTATCTTCAACCGTGAAGAGTACATTTCCGTTTTCTCGTTTGGTGAAAACCTTTATTGCTCCTCCTTTTTCCGTATACTTAATTGCATTATTTATCAAGTTGCGGGTGATAGAATCAATCATATTTTTATCACCAAAAACAAAAGAATCATTATCGAGATTTACAGTAAGATTTATTTCCTTATTTGCCGCAGCCTTACGGTATAATTTTATGTTTTGGCTGACAATCTCGTTTAGATCAAACACAACCGGATTAAAAGAGATCTTGCCTAGTTGAGCCGAAGACCATTCGAGTAGATTTTCCAAAAGTAAAAATACGTTGCGTGCATTTTGGTTAACTTCTTTACTCAGATGTTTAATCTCATCTTCGGTTAGCTCCACAGAATCCTCAGCAAGTATTTCTGTTATACCAAGAAGCGAATTAAACGGACCTCTAAGATCATGAGCAATGATCGAAAAGAATTGATCTTTAGTTCTGTTAATTTCATTCAGTTCGTTTGTATATTGAAGCAGTTTTTGATTCATACTTTTTCGTTCGGTATAACGAAAATAGTAAATCACTCCGAAAACAAGCAGCATAAGCGAAATAACAATAAAAAAGTATGTGAGATTTTCCTGCCGGTCTAATTTTGCCTGTTTTAGCTCCGAGTCTATTTTCAGGAGTTCAATTTCTTTTTTTCTCTGATGTGCTTCATAATCGGCTAATGTTTTTGCTAATTCATTACTTCTTCGTTCGTTTATTAAACTATCTTTTATTTCTTCAAACCGTATAAAATTTTCTAGTGCAGCCCTGAAATTACCTGTGGCTTTATAAGCTAGGTATAAGTTTTCGTAACCGCGTTGAATTTCATTACCGGCATAAACCTCTTCGGCAAGTGAAACTGCTCTTTTTGCTTTTGTTATAGCATCAAAATAATTACTTAATTTAATTAGAACCGCCGATTGATTATTGAGAGAGATGGATATTTTATACATATCATTGAGTCTCTCCAAAAACTCGTATGATTGATTGTAATAATCGATAGCAAGATTGTAATTACCAAGTTCATAATAACATTCGCCAATATTATTCAGCGCAACACCTATTCCTTCTTCGTTATCTATCTCTTTGCTTTTATCCAATGCCTGAATGTAATATTCTATTGCTAGATTAAATTCTCTTCTATGTTTATAAACTTCTCCCAAATTATTAACTGCATTTGCAACTAGGTATACATTCCCGGTATTTTCAAAAATTAATAACGCTTTCGAATAGTATTCAACCGGTTTATCGTAATCTCCCAATCCTTCATAAGTATTGCCAATAATAATCATTGCATAAGCGGCTTTTACTTGATCATTAACCGCTTGGAATTTTTCCATTGCTTTAAGTGAATTGACAAGACCCTTTTGATAATCGCCGATTATTGTTGCATAAAGTGACCCAAGATTGAGGTATGCATGCGCAGCCTGATAATCATTTCCCCTGTTCGAAAAAATTTCGGCAGCCTCTTCAAATAAAGTAATAGCCTTTTCAATTTCATTTACACGGGTATAAGCGGCACCTAATCCCATCAAAGCCGAAGCCATACTTAAGGAATCATTTAATTCTTGGAACATTTCTACAGCAATTTTAAGTGTGTCAAGAGCAAATTGAGGTTTATTAGAATAGATATAAAATGCGCCTAAATTTCTATATGCGGCGGCAATACCTGGTTTATAACTGGTCTGTTTTGCAAGTGTTTCCGCTCTTTTTGCATATTCGATACCGGGTTCTAATTGCTGGGAAAGAATATAAGTACTTGCAAGATTATTCAGCGCGTTTATTTGCCCAACGGTATACTCATTTTGGAGGGCTTCGCTAAGTGCTTGTTCGGCATATTCAATAGCTTTTGCGTTATCGGAAATATTTCTGTATTCTTCAGAAATCTTATTCAACAGGTCAATTCTTTGAGTGCCTTGTGAATTCTCTAATTTTCTGAATAACTCGTCCGGACTAGTCTGAGCTAAGATTGCAGTTAAGAATAATATAATAATTATAATATACTTCATAAATTTTTTGTCAGATTAATTTACAATAATAAGTGAAAGATTGCTAAAATGTAAGGTCAATCACATAGCATATATTATCGTCTGAAAAGTGAATTTGTTTAATTATTTCTTTAATGCGAGGAGTTATGGCATCTAGTTTATTATTAATAGAGAAATTTGTTTTTGAATTTCAGGAAGCAGCAAAGCATCTGCATTATCTTTTAGTAAAATTTCCTTTGGAAAACTTTGAAGTAAAACCTGCACCAAATAAATGGAGCGCTGCTGAATGTTTAGTTCATATCAATACCACAAATGAAGAATATTTGATAAACTTAAAGAACTCTCTAGAGAATGCACAAAAATCTAATCTGTTAAAAGAGGAATATAAACCCAGATATTTGATATCAAAATTCATTGATACAATGAAACCCGAAAGCAGGTGGAAGTTCAAAGCACCAAGTGTGTTTAAGAAAAGTTATGACGGTAACTTAAATAAAACCGTTAACGATTTTTTTAGAATTCAAGATGAACTTATTGAATTAGCAGAACGTTCTCGCGAGTATGATTTAAGTAAAACTAAAACAGCATCTCCGGTAATAAAATTTTTCAAGTTACAATTAGGGGAAGCTTTTATGGTGATTATCGAACATCAAAAACGACACTTACTTCAGGCAGAGAATGCATTAAGTAAACCCATTTAACTTATTTTTTAAGTATAGCAATATGACTCGTTGAAGGAGTGTTTTTTACTTCTTTAATAATTTTTAATCCGCTCTGCTCTGCCAAACCTTTTATGCCGCCGTTTCTTATATACGATTTGAAATTTCTGTAATGCTCTTTGCCCGCTATGAATTCCACTGCTTCGTTTATATAACTCCAATAAGTTGAAGGACGCGGTACTAGATAATCTACTAAAATTACATTACCGGAATTTTCTGCCAACGTTTTAAGAATTACTATTCTGTTGCTTTCATCAATTTCGTGAATAACATAAGACATAACTGCATAGTCATAATGTCGATTTTTGTTTGCAAAAAAATTGTTTAGACCCGCATGAAAGAAATTTATTTTCGCGGAATTAACTTTAGCAAGTTTCTTTTTGGCTAGGTTAATGTTTCTTTCGGAAAGGTCAACGCCGTCAATTTGTTTTGCTTTATCGGCAATGCTAAAAGAAAATCTTCCCGTAC
>CAYLVF010000156.1:0-6316 GCA_964387045.1 uncultured Melioribacter sp.
CAAAGGTTGCGCAAAATTGAAAATCATTTCGGTAAAAATATTACTACTGTTGTTGCTAATCCTTACACTATTGCAAGAGGCTGCCGATTTGCAGATTTATTTATTGGTGCCGTCCTTATTAAGGGTGAGAAAGCTCCTCATCTTGTAACAGAAGAAATGGTTAAATCAATGAAAAAGGGAGCAGTTTTGATGGATGTTTCAATTGATCAAGGAGGTGTTGTTGAAACGAGCAGACCAACAACTATATCTGATCCTATTTTCGTTGAGCATAATATTATTCATTGCTGTATTCCAAACATGCCCGCTTTGGTTTCGCGGACAGCCAGTTATGGTTTGACTAATGCATCGATTGACTATATTCTTAACATCGCAGATAACGGTTTAACAAATGCATTATTAAGTGATATAGGTTTGGCTAAAGGTGTTTGTACATATAACGGTTTTTGCTCAAATGAAACATTAGCCGATAAATTTGGGATAGAGTACAGAAGACTTCACTTTTATTCAACTAACTAACTTGACGAAAGATAATTATGACATACGAAGAAACAAAAACTACACAAAATAGTAATCCGACTTGGCTTGTTAAGTATAACTCTAAAGTTGTTAAAGCTGATGAAGCAGTTAAAGTAATTAATTCCGGTGATAAAGTTGTTGTACAACCCGGCTGCGCCGCCCCGTTAGAGTTAATCCGCGCTATGGTAAAACGCAAAGATGAACTTGAAAATGTTCAGATTTATCACATTCTTATTGTTGGTGATTTGCCGTATGTTCAGCCCGGAATGGAAAAGCATTTCAAACACAAAGCCTTTTTTATCGGAGGAAATACAAGAAAAGCAATAAATGAGGGACGTGCAGAATTTATACCGATCTTTCTCTCCGAAGTTACAATGCTTTTTAAAAAAGGTCTGTTAACTGCTGATGTTGCTTTAATAAATGTTTCACCTCCTGATGAACACGGTTTCTGCAGTTACGGTATTGACGTTGGTAATATTAAGACTCCGGCTGAAAAAGCAAAAACTGTTATTGCTCAAATAAATGATTTTATGCCTCGCGGACTAGGAAATAGTTTTATTCATATTAATAAAATTGATTATATAGTTGAGCATAATGAACCGTTAATGGAACTGCCGCAAATTGATCCCGATTCGACAAAAGAAGAATTGCAAGTTTACAATCATATTGGTAGTCATATTGCTGATCTTATCGAAGATGGTTCAACTTTACAAATGGGAATAGGAGCAATTCCTGATGCAGTTATGTCTTACTTAAAGAGTAAGAACGATTTGGGCATTCACACTGAAATGTTTTCGGACGGATTGATTGATCTTATCGAAATGGGCGTTGTAAATGGTGAAAAGAAAACACTTCACACCGGTAAAATTATTGCAGGTTTTGTTCTTGGTACCCGTAGAGCTTATAATTTTATAGATAACAACCCGGTTTTTGAGTTTCACCCGCAGGAATATGTAAACGATCCGTTCATTGTAGCGCAAAACTACAAGATGGTTGCTATTAATGCCGCAATCGAGATTGATTTAACAGGTCAAGTTTGCTCAGACTCAATAGGTACAAAATTTTATAGCGGAATCGGTGGTCAAGTAGATTTTATCCGTGGTGCTTCAAGAAGTCAAGGTGGTAAACCAATAATTGCGCTCCCATCAACCGCAAAACATGGTCAGATAAGTAGAATAGTTCCAACTCTAAAACCCGGTGCCGGTGTAGTTACATCACGTGGTGATGTTCATTTTGTTGTAACTGAATTTGGAGCAGTTAATCTATACGGTAAAAGTGTACAAGAAAGAGCCGCTGCATTGATAGAAATTTCCCATCCTGATTTTAAAGATGAATTAAAGCAATTTGCTAAGGAGACATATAAAATTTAATGGTTGCCGTAATCGGAGATATTCACGGTTGTTACCATACTTTAGTTGAACTCTATAACGGAATTAGAGAAAAGTATAATCGTATCCCTATCTATACGGTCGGTGACTTAGTTGACCGTGGCAATCATAGTTATGAAGTTATCAAGTTCGTGCTAGATGAAAAAATTCTTTTTACTCCCGGCAATCATGATTACATGTTTTATCATTTCTTCAAAGACCCTACTAGTGTGTTTGCCAGATCATGGATCTATAACGGTAACGAAATGACTCTTGAATCTTATGAGGCGCATGAAGAAGCATTATTTAATCACATAGATGCAATCAAGAGTGCTCCATTATTTTATAATCTTGATGATTGTTTTATTTCACATGCCGGTATTTCACAAGACTTCGGTAATATTCTAACGTCAGACTTTAAGGAAAATTTATCAGTTTTGAATGAAATAATTTTCAATAATTACAGAAACGATAATGGTGTCTTATGGACACGGAATCAATTGCTGGATATTGGCAAAATGCAAGTTGTAGGGCATACAAAGCAGAAAGAAATTGTTTGGGATGAATCGGCAAACGCTTTATATATTGATACTGGTGCTTGTGTTGGTAATAATCTAAGTGCTGTTATTATAGAAAATAACGAGGTGATTGAAGTTCTGTCTCAAAAAACAAACTTGAACGATATTATTTAATTTCATCCCTAAATTTATCTCTTAAAAAAATAAATTGAATTTATTGATTGAAATCAATAATTTTTCACTACATTTTGTTCGTCAATTAGGGAGGCTGGATAGAAAAAATTCTACATTGATTACTTTTAAATTTAGATAGGTTACTTATTCTGCGATATCTAAAATATTCTCTAGCCATTGGAATCAAAAACTTTTTGATTCCTATTTTTGTTTTAGGAGTGGTTTTAATTTTTTCTATCTTTTCCGAAAGTAAGGGGAAAACGGTTAACCTTGCTTATTTGGATGACAGACTAGAATTTCAAATTGCTCCCTATGACTCTTCGAAAATGAGTACAGATACGACCTCAATCAATTCTGTAACTTATACCGATTCCCTTTATTTATTAAGTGATACTCTCAATTTATCTCCTTCCGATTCACTTGCCTTACTTGATACAGTCCAGGTCGATCCCTTATTAATAGATTCTACTGCTCGTTTACAGCACTTCAGATACAACCTTCAACCGAACTATATTTTTAGTTTATCAAAGGAAAGAAGAACAAGGTTCTTTGCTTATCCGCCAGCCGGAATTTTAGAAAGAACAGTTGAGCTAGATTCTACAGGGCAATATGTTTTAATTAAGGAAACCACCCCAACAGGCAAAAAACGGCTCTATATGAAAATTCCTATCTCGGAATATATTGAAATGAAACTAAGAGCCGGTGAAGAAGAAAATTGGGCGAAACTTGGTTATGCTTACACTTATGATGACGGGAAGAGAGGACTAGGTGATTTGTTTTCTGATATAACCAATATTGAAATTCCACTTCCGAGTACTTCATTCCTAAGTATTTTTGGTCCTCCTAAAATTTCTTTAAGAATCAGCGGTGCAGTCGATATTAGAGGTGCTTGGCGTAACGAAACTATCGAAGGCGTTACTGCATCCGCATTAGGTAATACTAGAAATGAACCCGATTTCAAACAGCAGGTACAGATTAATGTTGCCGGTACTATCGGAGATAAATTAACAATATCGGCAGACTGGAACACCGAACGAACTTTTGAGTATGAGAATCAATTAAAAATTCATTACAAAGGTTATGAAGATGAAATTATTCAAAGTATCGAAGCTGGTAACGTTTCGCTTCAAACATCTTCGCTAGTCGGAGGCAGCGAAGCACTCTTTGGAATAAAAGCTTTATTCCAACTTGGTCCGTTTAGTTTAACGGCACTTGCCTCTCAAAAGAAAGGTGAAGTTCAGGAGGTCACCGTAACCGGCGGATCCGAAAAACAAGAGTTCGAAAGAAGAGTTTATGATTATTCAACAAACCACTATTTCTTAGATACTGTTTATGTCGATCCGTTATTAAATATATTCAATAATTATTATGGTGAACCTACTCCTATCGTCAACAATCAATACCGGGTAAAGGATATTGAAGTTTGGAAAACTACAAAAGCAATAGTTGATAAGAGTAAAGAAAGAAGAGCCAATGCATACATTGACCTAGAATCTCGGAGTTCACAGGAAACATATTCGAATGATTTAAGGAATACATCACAAAACGAACGGGCTGGTAGAAGTGTAATCGGGGGACGATTTGTAAAACTTGAACCCGAAATAGATTATATACTTCACCCCAATACTGGTTATGTTAGTTTTCGATCAAATGTTCAGAAGGAAGACGCAATAGCTGTTGCTTACAGAATTGAAAATAATTTTGGACCCGAAGACGATCGTTACTATGGTGAATTCCTTCAAGATATTCAAGATACATCGGTTGTTATGGTGTTAAAATTAGTCAAACCGGCAAATCTTCAGCCAGATGGGGACTTTGCTACGGCTTGGAAACTCCAACTTAAAAATATCTACCCAATTGGTGGAAGAGATATCAAACAAGAAGGTTTTGAATTTGAGATTAAATACCAGGAAGAAACCGGTGATCCGAAAAGTGATTTCCAAGGAACACCTTACGTAGAATTATTCGGGTTGGATAAAACAAATACTGATGGGACAAGCGATCAACCGGATGGTGCGTTCGATTTTAAACCAAATATTACTATTAATGCTTCCACCGGGGAGATAATCTTTCCTGTTCTGCAACCCTTTGGCGAGCAATTTCCTGATGTTTTACCAGAAGATAGAAAATTCGAAGAAGTTTATACAAAACAAGTAACTTTTGCGCAGCAAGAAAAAACAAAAGATAAATTCATTCTTACCGGTGTTTTTTCTGCTGCTGTATCATCAACTTTTAATATCGGTTTTAATGTTGTCGAAAATTCAGTAGAGGTTTTTCTTGGTGGAAGAAAACTAAACCGCGGTTCCGATTATACAGTTGATTATAATATCGGTCAAGTAACAATTCTCAATAGTGATGCGCTCGTTCCCGGTGCGGATTTACGAATTACATTCGAACAAAATGATTTATTCCAGCTTGCATCTAAGACATTGCTTGGTTTGCGCGGTATTTACCAATTCAATAAAGATTCTCACATTGGTTTTTCTTTCCTTAATCTTAATCAACAAACTTTAAGCGATAAAGTTCGAATAGGGGAAGAACCCTTAAACAATACAATTTATGGTGTTGATCTCAAAACTAAATTCAATCTACCGTTTTTAACAAGTGCATTAGATAATGTAATATCGACAAGTGAAATGTCTAGCATTACGCTTAATGCTGAATTTGCATATATAGACCCCGATCCAAACACAAAAAAGAGTACGGTAGCTAGTGATGAAAATAAAAGTATTGCATACATAGATGACTTTGAAGGTTCGAAGAGAATAATTCCTGTTGGAGTAAATTACGGGCAATGGCGTTATCTATCGCCGCCGAATAAAGTTCCCGGTCATCCGGAATTGTTATCAGCATTAGAGTTGATGGATTACAAAGCATTTGCTTATTGGTTCAATCGTTTACCGGCAGTAGACAATGTAAATGATATCTGGCCGGAAAGACAAGCTGCACGCGATAATCAAACCATAAATGTGCTTGATTTTGTTTTTGAACCAACCGAACGCGGACAATATAATTCTGAAAATCCAACTTTGGATATCCCGGAATTGAACTGGGGCGGTATGATGAAACCACTCTCTTCAACCGCAAGTAACTTAATTGAAGAGAATATTGAATTCATCGAGTTTTGGATGCAAGTCGGTTCTACACCGCAAGATGCAAAATTGAACATCGACCTCGGTCAAATTAGTGAAGATGTTATTCCTAATGGTGAACTCGATTCAGAGGATCGTAACCAAAATGATCTGATTGATGAAGGAGAGGATACTGGTTTAGACGGACTATTCGACCAAGATGAACCGGGTTATGATCCGGTTACAAATCCCGATCCCAACCGCGATAATTTTAGCTTCACACAGGGTTCGGGCGATTACCGATTTATTAACGGTGTTGAAGGTAATGCTGCACTAACTGATGTTGGAAGATTGCCCGATACCGAAGATCTAAATAGAAATCTAACTCTAGATAGAATTAATAGTTACTTTAGATACACTATACCAATTGATACTGTGCGAGAAAATAATCCTTTTATTCAAGGCGGCGGGGATAATAAAAGTTGGTATTTGTTCAGAATTCCATTAAAAGATTTCACCGATAAAATCGGAAACCCATCATTAACATTGGTTGAAACAATAAGATTATGGATTAGCGGTGTTAATGAACCGATTCATCTCCGTTTTGCAGAAATGAATCTTGTAGGTAATCAGTGGCGTAAAGTGCTCATCCCGCCAAGAGTTACCGAAG
>CAYLVF010000157.1:0-278 GCA_964387045.1 uncultured Melioribacter sp.
AGAAACACTCGTCGAACTTAGCGAAGCATTCGATCAATTTAGAGCTGACGAAAAAGTTGATTGTGTTATTATTACAGGTGCAGGAGAAAAAGCTTTTGTAGCCGGTGCTGATATAAGCGAACTTAATCAATTGGTCGGTGTTACCGGGCATGAGTTTTCAAAATTCGGGCAAAATGTTTTTAACATAATTGAAAATTTAGGCAAACCCGTTATTGCAGCAGTTAACGGTTTTGCACTTGGCGGCGGTTGTGAGCTTGCATTAGCTTGTCATATAAGAC
>CAYLVF010000157.1:288-6279 GCA_964387045.1 uncultured Melioribacter sp.
GTTTGGACAACCAGAAGTTAATCTCGGCGTAATTCCTGGTTACGGCGGTACACAGCGATTGACTAAATTAATCGGGTCCGGGAAAGCGATGGAATATATTCTAACAGGAGATATGATTGATGCCCACGAAGCTTTCAGAATCGGTTTAGTCAATCACGTTTTTAATGCTGATGAACTTATTCCAAAAGCTTTCGAACTTGCAGAGAAAATTTGTTCCAAAGGACAATTAGCTGTTAGACTTTCTGTTCAAGCAGTTAAAGCGGCAGAGAAAATGAATATTCAACAAGGACTTGAACATGAAGCTTCTCTTTTTGGTAATTCATGCAGTACTGAAGATTTTAAAGAGGGAACACAAGCCTTTTTAGAAAAACGTAAACCAATTTTTAAGAAGAGTTAATTTATAGCAATATTTCATTTGTCTCCGGGAGATATTTTCTCTCGGAGATTTTTTTTACTTCATTAATGAAAAAAAAGATCATATACTTTCTTGTTTCAATTTCGGTTTTGCTGCTTTTGACGAACCTCGTTATCAATTTAGCAACTCAAAAGGAAATTGCAGAGGATACTAATCCGGAAGTAAACATAACATTAATTGACAGTCTCTTTTTACAAACATTATCCAAATTCAACCTTAGTGAAACATGGATTAAAAAAGTACCGATTTCAAGCCGTTCTTATGATTCGTTAAATCATGTATATAGAATTACATTACCCGGAGATCTAAGACCCGCAGTAGTGCTTTTGCAGATCAATAACGCATTCACAAATTTGCCTGTAGAATTAATTTCTGATGAAAAAATTATAAACTCCAATACTACTTTAAATATTTTTTCAAATGATAGATTAAAACTGCAGTCCTCTTTTCAAGTGAAGAATGAACTTGTTAGAGAGCATGTAAGTTTCTCATTTATTATAGACAACTTTTTAGAGCTTAACGAAGAGCAAATTAATAAAATATTTCATTCAACAATTCCCGCAAATATTCTGATTACTCCGTCAATACAAAGCGATTCTTTATTACGAAAAATAACAACGAACAAAAAAACGTATTCGGTTTTGATTAACAATGAAATAGAAAATGATAACTATTTATTAAAACCGGAATTGAGCAAAAAAAGATTGCGGGAATCAATCAGGTATATTGTTTGGAATTATCCCGATGCTCAACTTTACATTATTGATGATAACTCAAAACTATTTAATTCGGCGGCATTTAATTTTGTTAGAGATGAATTTGCTGCTCGTAATATTAACTTATTTCCTTTGAAGGATTTTATCACTATTTCATCCAACTACAATGATGCAGTTTCTTTATTAAAGTTTTATCTTGAAAGCGGGATAGGGAAGAAAGGAAAGTTTATAATTCTAAATTCCAAAACGTTTTATGAATTAGAAAATTTTCTAATTGAAAATAAGCAGCGGGGTACAAAATATTATTCGCCTGCTGAGTTGATGGAAATCAATTCATCTTTGGAAAGAGTTAATTGATTTTATTGCCAAGTTTGTCCAACTCAATTAATTGAAGATCATCAATTGTTCGCAGACTCTCATAGATTTTTTCTTTATTACCTACTACAAAAAACGAAAGTAATTCCGGTATAAAATATTCATTAGCCGAGTTCAATATCTCACTATGTGTTAAATCCCAAACGTCTTGAATATAATGATCGTAAAAATCTTCAAGGTGATATATTGTTTTTGTTGTAATCTGCTGTAAAACTTGTGAATAAGTTTCAAACATAGAAGGAAATTGCTTGATGAGATACGACTTTGCGAATGCAATCTCATCTTCCCGGATTTCTTCTCTTATAAAATTTATCTCCTTTCTTATTTCCTTAATTGATTCAATTGTATACTCTGATTGAACTGATGTAGAAACCGTAAAATAACCGATGAATTTATTGTAGCTCAAACCGGAGTTTGCACCATAGGTATAACCTTTATTTTCTCTAAGGTTCAAGTTTATTCTACTTGAAAACTGTCCGCCTAAAATTGTATTAGCAACTTTAGCCGCTAAATAATCGGTAGCATTTCTATCTTTAATTAGATGACCAGCAACAATCTCTGATTGTGCAGCACCTTCTTTATTTATGAAGTAAATCTTGCCCGCATTCTTTTGAAATTCAATCTTTACGGAATTCTGTACGGGTTTTAAGATTATATTACCCAAATATTTTTCGAAAAGTGCTGTTAAATCATCCGAAGGTATTGCTCCGACCGAGATCAAGCTCATATCGTTGTTTAAGAAATAGCGGGAATAAAAATCTCTTATCTGCTGTAATGTTATCGTTTCTACAGAATTTGCATATCCGAGAATCGGTTTATCATAAACTGATCCCTTAAAAATATTTTTTTGAAAAGCATTAGCCGCCAGGTATTCCGGGCTGTCAAACGATTGGATTATTTTTGTAATGTGTTTCTTTTTCTCTCTTTCAAAACTCTCGATATTAAATTGGGGCTCGTTCACAATCAATGAAAACAATTCCAACGTTCGCTTAAAATTTTCGGCAAGGGATGTTAATGAGATAAAAATATGATCAACACTGGTTGAGATATCGATTTTAGAACCAAGTTTGTCTATTTCATCGGATAGTTGAAGCGAGTTTAAATTCCCGGCACCTTCATCAAGTACAAGCGAAGTTAAATATGCAAGTCCTTCATTACCGTAACCATCATAACTGCTTCCTGCCGGAATTACCAAATTTATTTTTACAATCGGCAATTTATGTTTTTCGGTATGATAAATTTGCAACCCATTCTCCAATTGTAAGTTATCGGTAAGAGGAAGCTTGAATTGCCCCGGTATGCCCGCATTAGGCTGTATTTCTCTATTCACTTTCATTTGGCTTTTGGAATTATTCTCAGTTCAACAAATGGTTTGGAAACATATTTAATACCGGCACTGGTGAGGTATTTTTTAGTGGTTTTTTCATATCTGCCGATATCAAATAAAAATGAATTGGGTTCATGCAAATTGCAATTGTAATTATTGATTTGATCTGCTAAAGTCGATTGTCGCTGAAGAGAATAAATATAATTCGATTTAATTCCATTGACGGCTCTTGTCAGTTCATCGTCTTCAACACCAAATTTTGAGAGATTTTTTATTTCCGAAAATATTGTGTTTTTGATTTCATCAAGGGGAACGCCTGGTTTAGCAGTGGCAATAATTATAAACATACCACAAAGTTTTGCGGAGTACTGAAACGATGTTACGTCCTGTGCAATCTGCTTATCATACACTAATGATTTATATAGTCTCGAATTTTTTGAACCCGTCAGAATTTCGGAAAACAAATCAAGCGGTGCGTCATCTTTAGAATACATTTTATCGGACTGCCAAGCCAAATAAATTCTCGACAGTTGAACATTATCTTCTAATTCAATGGAAACATTTTCCGTTAAGCCCTTTTTATCAACCTTAATTTCCGGGATGGAATTTCCTTTCGGAATTTCACCGAAATATTTCTCAATCAAATTGAAAGCTGCATCATACTCGATATCACCAACAACAACGAGGCTTGCATTGTTCGGAGCATAATATGTTTTAAAAAAATTCTTTACGTCTTCTAACTCAAATCTTTCTATGTCTGCCATCCAGCCGATTGTAGGCCAACTATAAGGATGATTTTTATCAAACAAATTCGATAATAAAGTTTCCCATGCTAAACCGTAAGGTTGATTTTCATAACGTTGTCTTCTTTCATTCATCACAACGTCTTTTTGGTTTTGTAATTTTTCTTCTGTTAATGCAGGTAGAAGAAATCCCATTCTATCGGATTCCAGCCAGAGAGCTAATTCAAGAAAATTTGAGGGGAGTGTTTCGTAATAATTTGTTCTGTCTAAACTTGTTGAACCGTTAAGTGTTCCGCCCGCTTCTTGAATATACTTGAAATGCATTTCCTTCGGAACGTGCCGGCTTCCTTGAAACATCATATGCTCGAATAAATGTGCGAAACCGGTTTTATTTGTGGATTCATTAGCTGAGCCAACCTTGTACCACAAATTGACGGAAACTAATGGAATTGAATCATCCTTTAGAAGTGTAACCTCCAAACCGTTAGCGAGAATTTGCTTTTTATATTTTACATGTAATATGTTGTTCATTTAATCAGCCAGTATAAACCCTATACGTTCAAGTTTACCGTCAATATTTTGAGGCTGCGGTATGCCGAAAATTTCACAAAGCAGTGGATAGATATCAATATTCCAAACTGTTCCGGTTTTATAACCATTTTTGAACGCCGGACCCTTTGCAATAAAAATTCCGTGCATATCAATTTGATGATTATCATATCCGTGAGTGCCCGCAGATTTGTACTCATCCCATCTTACAATATCTCTGTTGTGAACAAGCAGCCAACCAAGCTCGGCAATCAAAACAAAATCTGATATTAATCCGTTCTTTGAATAATGATAATATTCCGGCACCTTCTCCCGTTCGTAAAATTTATAATGTCTTTGGTTAGCTTCCAGTCTTGTTTTAATTTTTTCTCGATCTTGTGCGGAAGGTTGAATCATCATGAACGGATCACCGCCGGTTGCAGTATATTCAAGTCCGTCCAACATTTGCTCAATGTTTATAGTTCGTTCTTTCGAAATCCCGGTCATGCCATGATCGGAAATTAAAATTATATTTACACTGTCGATTAATCCGATTTTCTCTAAACCAATAATCATATAGTTGACAAGCGAATCACATCTTTGAATAGAAAGATTAATTTCCGGTGAATTTGGTCCGTACATGTGACCTTTTGTGTCGGTTTCATCAAAATATATTGAGAGAAAATGTGGTCGTTTTTCTTTCGGTAATTGAAGCCAGTTTATTAATGAATCGATACGTTCTTCGTAAGGTTTTTCGTGCTCGTAAACTTTAGAATATGTTGGTCTTCTTGTTTCATCATCCAAACGTGAGCCAGGCCAAAAATAAGTTCCTGTAATAATTCCATTGTATTCCGCAGTTTCCCAAAAAGCTCTGCCGACCCACCAATTATTTTTTGTAGTTCGCATTCCAAACCATTCGCCCGAATGAGGATTACCAAATCTGTTTGAAATGATTCCATGATTTTGAGGGTATAAACCGGTGATAATTGAGTAATGATTCGGGAAAGTTTTTGAAGGAAATGCCGGACGTAATGATGATGCATGTACACCGTCATCAATAAATTTTTGAATATGAGGAGTTACTCCCCGGTTTACATAGTCCCATCTAAATCCGTCAAATGAAACCAAGATTACGTACGGTTCAGCTGCAAAAATTTGTGCTGTTATAAATAAGAAAAGTATAAGAAATTTTTTCATCGTTTAATCCGTTTGGTGTAATGTTTTTCAAATTCAGTTATAAATATATCAAACTACGGATATAATTCCTGATAAAAATATTTAAAGAGATTTCAAATAATATTCCTTATTTACCAATTGGATAAACTTTTACCACATTGGGCATAAGGAATGCACAAAGTTCACAATGAATACTTATAACTGATATAAAAAAAGCTGCCCTTTTTGGGAGCAGCTTTTTATAACTAAATTAAACCAAGAATTAGAATCTGATTGAGAAACCGGCATTAAAGTTTCTTGGTAAACCGGGATATATTTCAGCAGCTTCTGCGGTATGAGGATTATTGGGTCTCATCATTCCAATACTTGAGTCGTAATCTCCATCGGCATTAAATGGGCTGTTATCTGTTGCATCTGCTACATATAACTCATCAAATAAATTGAACACATGAGCAAAAATAGTAATGTCCGCAACACTTAAAGGTAATCTATAAGACATATGCAAATCAAATAAACTGAAAGAAGGTATTTGCCAACTTTGGGTTTTATCATTCTGATCAGTTCTTGTTTCTGCTTTCCAATTAGCATAATAATCATCATAGTATTTCCAAACTAATTGGATCTGAAAACCTTCAAATGGGAAAATCGTTCCTGCTAATGCTAATTGAGTCTGAGGAGCGTCACCCACTTTTATTCCATCAATATAGATGG
>CAYLVF010000158.1:0-6260 GCA_964387045.1 uncultured Melioribacter sp.
AAAAGTTTGAGGTTTTTAGATGGTTGACAAAACAAAGTATGAATATCTGTTTAACGTAGATTCACCAAGTGACATAAAAGATTTCTCAGTTGTTGAACTAAAAGGTTTATGTGCAGAAATCCGTCAATATATGGTTGATGTAATATCGCAAGTAGGCGGGCATTTCGGCGGTGGGTTAGGTTCTGTTGAATTAACTGTTGCATTGCACAAAGTTTTTAACACTCCTGATGACCTTATAGTTTGGGATACGGGTCATCAAGCATATCCTCACAAAATTATTACCGGTAGACGCGATCAACTTCACACAATAAGAAGATTTAACGGTTTGAGCGGTTTCTTAAAGCGTTCCGAGAGTGAATACGATGCATTCGGTGCCGGACATGCCTCAACATCAATTTCTGCCGCATTAGGTATGGCTACCGGAAGTGATATTATTCAATCCAATAAAAAAGTTATTGCCGTTATAGGCGATGGTGCAATGACAGGCGGTATGGCTTATGAAGCAATGAATAATTGCGGTATTCTTAAAAAGAATATAATTGTTGTTCTTAACGACAATAATATGTCTATTGCTCCAAATGTTTGGCAAATCTCAAATTACTTTACGGAAATGATTTCTCATCCTGAGTACAATAGATTAAAAGGAGCAATTTGGGATTTAACGGGCAAGTTAGATGATTTCGGCGATAGACTACGTAAAGTAGCAGCCCGTTTTGAATCAGGTATTAAATCTGTTATTACACCGGGTATGTTGTTTGAAGCATTAGGTTTCCGCTATTTTGGTCCGGTTAACGGGCACAATGTTGGTCAGCTTGTTAAATTGTTTACTCACATCAAAGATTATCCCGGACCGCTTTTGGTTCATGCAATAACAGAAAAAGGAAAAGGATACAAACCAGCCGAAGGACATGTACAGCGTTTGCACGCTTCAACACCGTTTGATAAAATAACAGGTAAAGCATTTAAAAAATCCGGCGGAAATCCCTCTTATACTTCAGTTTTTGGAAATGCAATGGTTGACTTAGTTAAAGAAAATCCAAAGATTGTCGGCATTACTGCGGCTATGCCCGATGGAACCGGTTTGGATATACTTCAACGCGAATTTCCTCAAAATTATTTTGATGTTGGTATAGCGGAAGAACATGCGGTTACTTTTGCTGCGGGACTTGCAACACAAGGCGTTATTCCGGTTGCGGCAATTTATTCTCCATTTTTACAAAGAGCTTATGATCAAATGATTCATGATGTTGCTCTGCAAAAACTTAAGGTTATCTTTGCAATTGATAGAGCTGGGTTAGTTGGCGCCGATGGTCCAACTCATCATGGTATTTTTGATTTATCTTATCTTAGAATGATCCCGGGTATGGTTGTTATGGCTCCCAAAGATGAACAAGAATTACGTGATATGATGTACACGGCAGTTAATAAAATTGATGGACCTTCTGCAATTAGATATCCGCGGGGTGAAGGAACAGGAGTTGAACTTAGAAATGGTTTTGAAGCAATTGAGATTGGCAAAGCGGAAATTATTCAAAAGGGTGAAGATGTCGCAATTCTTGCGGTAGGAAAAATGGTTGAATACTCCATAAAAGCTGCTGATTTATTAAAGAATGCAGGTATAAATGCAGAAATTGTAAATATGAGATTTATCAAACCGTTGGATACAGAATTACTAGATAAAATCGCAAATCGTTTTGATAAAATTGTAACAGTGGAAGAGAATTCTATTGTTGGCGGGTTTGGTTCTGCGGTATTAGAATATTTTTCAGACCAAAATTACAAAAACGATATTATTAGAATTGGTTTACCTGATCATTTTATTGATCACGGTACTCAAGAGGAATTACACAAATTGATTAGTATTGATCCGGAAGGTATCTTCAAAAAAATAAAAATCTTTTGTAAAGGAAGAGGAATAAAAGAAGAGGTAGCTGTTTGAAAGATTCAACAAAATTTGCAGTAATCGGTTTAGGCGGAATAGCTCAGCTTGTTCATTTACCAATTCTATCAAAATTAAAAAATGTTGAGATCAGTTCACTCGCCGAGGTAAACAAAAATAGACTCAATACCGTTGCGGAAAAATTTGGTATCGAACAAACATTTACAGATCATAGAGAACTGATAGAAAAATCCGAATTTGATGCTGCAATAATAGCAACACCAACAAATACTCATCACGATATTGCAATAGATTTTTTAAAAGCCGGCAAAGATTTATTAATAGAAAAACCAATCGCTCTTAATTATGAAGAAGCAAAAAGAATAAACGAAACAGCAAAAAAATATAATTGTAAAGTAATGGTTGGTATGAATCTTCGTTTTAGACCCGATGCAATGTTATTGAAGAGTTTAATCAACGGCGGTGAACTCGGCAATATTTTTTATATTAAATGCGGTTGGTTACGAAAACAAAGCAGCGAACAAAAATGGTTTCTAAAGAAAAATGAAGCCGGCGGCGGAGTAATTCTTGATTTGGGAATTAATCTTCTCGACCTATCACTTTGGTTGATTGATTTCCCGGACGTTGTGAGTGTTTCGGTTCGAAATTTTTATCACAATACAAAGAATGTCGAAGATTCTGCTGTGGGTTTTATTCGATGCAAAAATGATGCAGTTATAAACTTTGATGCTAGTTGGAGCTTGCATTCCGAATCGGATGGATTTAATTTAACTGCATACGGATCCGAAGGTACTGCTCATTTGAATCCTCTCAGCGCATATAGAAGAATTCAATCTATACAAATAGATTTAACTATACCTTCTTCCGGTACTCAACATCTTTTTAAGAAGTCTTACGAAAACGAATTGAAACATTTTATCGGTGCAATAAAAGGAATGAATCCTATCCTCTCTTCAAGCGAGGATGCTCTAAAACGCATGAAACTTGTTGAAGTACTTTATAAATCGGCACATCAAAACAAAGAAATAAAACTATAAAATATCATGAATCAGAAAATACTTTTAGTTGATGATGAACAAGACATCGTAGAATTCTTAGAATATAATTTAATCCAAGAAGGTTTCGATGTAATCAAAGCTTACGATGGAATAGAAGCACTTGAAAAATTATCCGAAAATCCGGATTTAATAATTTTGGATGTTTTAATGCCGAGATTGGATGGTTATCAAACCTGCAAAAAAATTCGTGAAAAACCCGAATTTAAAGAAACTCCAATTTTGTTTTTATCAGCAAAAGCAAGTGAAGCGGATGAAATAACAGGGTTGAATTTAGGTGCCGATGATTATGTACAAAAACCTATTTCTCTCAAGAAATTAATTGCGCGCGTTAAATCAAATCTAAGAAGAAAAACTGCTGCAACTCCGACAAGTATTAACAAAATTAAAGTTGGACCGCTAAGAATAGACCGGGAGCGATATACAGTTCATCTAAATGGTGAATCCTTAGTCTTACCTAAAAAAGAATTTGAAATTCTTGCATACTTAGCATCCCAGCCTGGTAAAGTATTCATACGCGAAAAAATCCTTTCGGATGTATGGGGTACGGATATCTTTGTTGTTGAAAGAACTGTTGACGTTCACGTTAGGAAAATTCGAGAGAAACTTGGCGATTTTGCAGATCTCATTGAGACAATAAAGGGTGTCGGCTACCGATTCAAAAATGTGGAATAAAATTAAACAAAACCTTTTTGCTTCAAGAATCTATTCCGTAGAGATTTTTTTCATCTCGGTTATATTTTTTATTTCACTCGCTTTTTTTATCTCACTAAGTTCATCGGGCTTTCTTCCGGTAATAATTTTCACCATGCTCTTTATTTTTTCTCTTTTATATTTTATAGGAAGAAAAAGAAACAAAGAGATTACCGAGATAAAATCAATCATTGAATCGATAAGACTAAATGAGTTTAATTCGGCTCATGAAATTAAACTCAAGGCAAATTTAGTCGAACTTGAAGATGAGATAAAATCAATGTTTCTCAAAACGAGGAACGATATCGAAAATTTAAAAAAGCTTGAACATATTCGTACCGAATTTTTGGGGAATGTATCGCATGAATTACGAACACCGATTTTCGGCATTCAAGGTTATATTGAAACTCTGCTCAACGGTGCAATTAACGATCCGAAAGTAAATAAGAATTTTCTGCTCAAAGCTGCGAGACATTCGGAAAATTTAAACAATCTTCTAAATGATCTTATCAACATTTCTATGATCGAATCGGGTGAAATGAGAATGAGCTTCGATTATTTTAGTGCAAAAGAATTTTTTCAAATGATTGCAAACGATATGAAAAACTTAGCTGATGCAAAAGGTATTGAAATTCTTATAGGTGAAGTTAATCCCAAGCTCCAACTATTTGGTGACAAAATTAGACTGAAACAAGTAATGGTAAACTTAATCTCAAATGCAATTAAATATACAGACAAAGGGAGAGTAGAGATCCTTATTGAAGAATTACAGGATGAAGGTCGCATAATCGTAAAAGATACCGGCATTGGTATTGCAGAATCAGAATTGAGCAGAATTTTTGAGCGATTCTATAGGGTTGATAAAGTCAGATCGAGAGCCGTTGGTGGAACAGGGTTGGGTTTAGCAATAGTAAAACATATTTTAGAAGCGCACGGTACGAAAATAGCCGTTAAAAGTATACTCGGTAAAGGGAGTGAATTCTCTTTTAAGCTTAAAAAGTAGATTGCATTTTTTGAAAAATTAGGCGACAAATTTTATTGCTAAATAAAGATCGAATCTTTATATTTGGTGTTCTTGTTTAGAGGAATCGGAGGAAATCAATGTTTGCTGTGGTAAATATAGCTGGTGAGCAATTTAAGGTATCTGAGAATACCAAATACTATGTACCGAAATTAGAAGGTAATATCGATACTGAAATTACTTTTGATCAAATCTTACTTCTTTCGGATGGAAAAAAAACCGAAGTAGGTGTACCTACAATAGACGGTAAGAAAGTTCAAGCAAAAATTCTTGAACACCTTAAAGATGACAAAGTAATTGTCTTCAAGAAAAAGAGAAGAAAAGGCTACAGAAGATTTAAAGGACATAAGCAAGAACTTACTAGAATTGAAGTAACAAAAATCGGATAGGACTCCGGAGGGTATTATGGCACATAAAAAAGGTCAAGGTTCGTCAAGAAACGGTCGCGATAGCAACCCGCAATATTTGGGAGTTAAAGCCTCAGGCGGACAAAGAATTACAGCTGGTTCAATAATTGTTCGTCAGAAGGGGACAAAATTCCATCCCGGGTTAAATGTTATGAAAGGTAAAGACGATACTTTATTTTCTACAATAGACGGGTTTGTAAAGTTTGAAACCAAGCGTAACGACCGAAAATTTGTAAGCGTTTCTGCTGAAAACGTTAATTAAAATTATTTATAATTTTTGATTTATAGGCTGCTCAAATATTGGCAGCCTTTTTTTGTTTAAAAAAAAATTTTCTCCGGCGGCAAGAATTTGTTGAACGATCATTAAAGTTTTTTTTTAACCTCACAAAATTATCCAATCTTTTAAGAAATATTTCAGACCTGTAAGCTAGTCCAAAATTGTTCGTTAAGGATTCTATAGAAAATTAGTTAAAGAAAGAATTTTATTTAAGTAGGGAAGTCCTGTTTAATTTATGTTTGTTATTAATACAATATGTATTATTATCAACACAGATAAAAATAGAGAATTTAAAATTGTGACCTCACAGAACATAAATACTAAACTCACCGTAGTTATAGTGGATGACGAACTTCACGGTAGAGAAAATCTCAAAGCAATTATCGAAAGCTATTGCACCGAAGTTGAAATTCTCGGATTAGCTGATTCGGTGATGGATGCAAGAAAACTTGTAAAAGTTTATAATCCCGATGTAGTTTTTCTTGACATAAATATGCCGGTACTTAACGGCTTTGACTTCTTAAATGAATTTGATGAATTAAATTTTATGGTAGTATTTGTAAGCGCACACGAAGAATTCGGAATAAACGCGGTTAAAACCGGTGCCGTAGATTATCTGCTCAAACCAATTAATATAAAGGAACTCAAACAAACTATTAAAAAACTATTAGCCATAAAAAATAAAAAGGTGGAAGTTGAGTCATCAGTCGAATCCGATAAACTAATGCTTCCGGCTTCGCACGGTTTTGAGGTTTTACTTACTGATAACATTATCCGGCTTGAAGCTGAAGGATGTTATACTAAAGTAGTTCTAACAGATGGAAAAAATAAAATTGTCTCACGCACTTTAAAAGAGTTTGAAAATACACTTTCGGATAAGTCTTTTTTTAGAACTCATAAATCTCAC
>CAYLVF010000159.1:0-3496 GCA_964387045.1 uncultured Melioribacter sp.
AAAAAAAATGTGTCGTAACTGCAGATAGCGATCAAGTTTCGCTCATTGTCGGTCGCAGCGGCGTAAATATCAGACTCGCAATGAAATTAACCGGTTATGATATTGAAGTAATCAGAGAAGAAAAACCATTCGAAGAATATGAAGGTGATATAGAACTTGTTGAACTTAGAGAAGAACTTGGTGATACCGTTGTTGATCTCTTAATTAATAACAGATACGATACCGCAGTTGAAGTATTGACCGCCGGTACCGAAAAACTAAAGGAGATTAGAGGTATTACAGAAGAAACAGCAAACGCAATTTTAGAAATACTTAAAAATCAATTTGAAGAAGAAGAATAGTAAGTCGGTTGGACTTATTCCCGGGTGACCTTATATGGCAGAAAAAACTAAGAAACTAAGAATTTACAAATTTGCTTCAGAATATAATTTAGCAACTGATACGATTGTTGATTTCCTTCGGCAAAAAGGGTATGATGTTAAATCTCACATGTCCCTATTAACCGATGAAATGATCGGTGATATCAATGATAAATTCCGTAAAGATATCGAGACTGCTGAAAAACATTATAGAAAAATATCTGAGTTTCAGAAAAAACGCGGTGAACGAGTTGAAGAAAAACAAACTCCAACCGAAGAACCAAGTGTGCAAGAAAAAGCTGAAGATCTTGAAGCAGAACCTGTAAAGAAGAAAACTAAAAAAGAAGAATCAAAAGTTGAAGAAATTGCTGGAGAAGTCTCGGCTGAAGAAGTAAAAGAAGTTGAAGAACATTCAACAACCGAAGAAGTTAAAGAAACACCTCTCGAACCATTCCAAACCGAATCCGAAAAAGAACTTACAAAGAGGAAAAAAGGACTCACAGTAGTCGGTAAAATTGAGTTAGAAGATAAACGAAAAAAGAAAAAAGCCGATAAAAAAGGAAAAATTGAAGAAGTAAAGCCTGAATCTAAGGAAGAAACAAAAGAAGAAAAGAAACCCGAAAAACCCAAAACCCCCGAAGAACTTCAAGCTGAAGAAAAACAAGCAGGCAAGCGTAAAAAGAAAAAATTAAAAGCAAAAAAACGTGAGGCTGAAGAAGATCCTGATGTATTAAAGAAAAATAAAAGAAAGAAAAAAGCCAAAAAATTTGATGTTGATGTAGAAGAAGTTGAAGCAGCAATTAAAAGAACACTTTTAAGTATGGATGAAACCGTTAGTGCTTCACGTGCAAGTTTTAAGAAAAAGAAACGAAAAGAAAGAGAAGAAGAAGAAGTAAAGCGTCTTGAACTTCAGGAAATTGAAAAATCAATTCTTCATGTTACTGAATTTATCTCTGTTAGCGAACTAGCTAATCTAATGAAGGTTCCCGTAAGTGACGTCATCCAAAAGTGTATTGAAATGGGTATTATGGTTTCAATAAACCAAAGATTGGATGGAGAAACAATTACCTTGGTAGCCGATGAATTTGACTATGATGTTAAATTTGAAGATGAGTACAAAGCTGAAAAGATAGAAGATGAAGATGATCCTCAGGATTCATTGATTCATAGACCCCCGGTAGTTACAATAATGGGGCATGTTGATCATGGGAAAACCTCGCTTCTCGATCACATTAGAAAGGCAAATGTTGTAGCCGGAGAATCAGGTGGTATAACACAGCATATTGGTGCATACAGAGTCCAATTGGATGATGGAAGATACATTAGTTTTCTCGATACACCGGGTCACGAAGCTTTTACTGCTATGCGTGCACGGGGTGCCAAGGTTACTGATATAGTTGTTCTTATTGTTGCCGCCGATGATGCCGTAATGCCTCAAACAGTTGAAGCAATTAATCATGCCCAAGCAGCCGGGGTGCCTATTGTAATTGCAATAAATAAAATTGATAAACCAGGTGCTAATCCGGATAAAATTAAACAACAACTTGCCGATAGAAATATTCTTGTTGAAGATTGGGGTGGTAAATATCAATGTGTCCAAATTTCAGCTAAAACCGGTTTGAATATTGATGAGTTGCTAGAAAAAATATTACTAGAAGCTGAAGTTCTCGAATTGAAAGCCAACCCCGATAGGAAAGCGCACGGTACTGTCATCGAATCACAGCTTGATAAGGGCAGAGGTGTTACTGCTACCGTATTAATTCAAAAAGGAACCATGAAAGTTGGTGATCCATTTGTTGCAGGAAATACTTATGGACGCGTCAGAGCCATGTTCGATGAAAGAAACAATAAAATTAATGAAGCTTCACCTTCAACGCCCGCACTTGTTTTAGGTTTTGACAGTGCTCCGCAAGCCGGTGATACTTTCATAGTGGTTAATAGCGAACGTGAAGCTCGGGAAATCGGGATCAAAAGGCAGCAACTTAAGCGTGAACAGAGTCACCGTCAAATAAAACACTTAACGCTCGATGAAATAGCTAATCAAATCAGTCAAGGCGGTTTTAAAGAATTACCGATTGTTGTAAAAGGTGATGTTGACGGTTCGGTTGAAGCACTTGCCGATTCTCTTATGAAGCTTTCAAATAACGAAGTTGCCGTTAGTGTTATCCATAAAGGAGTCGGTGCAATTTCCGAAGGGGATGTTCTACTTGCCGCGGCTTCAAATGCTATTATTGTTGGATTTCATGTTAGACCACATATTGCAGCTAGAAAACTTGCAGAACAAGAAAAAGTTGATATAAGATTATACAACGTTATTTATGACGCTATCAACGAGGTTAAATCAGCGCTAGAAGGAATGCTGTCCCCTGTTATCTCGGAAGAAAATGTTGCTACAATTGAAGTAAGAGAAATTTTTAAAGTTCCTAAAGTCGGTACAATCGCCGGTTGTTATGTGCAAGATGGAAAAATTACTCGTAATAATAAAATTAGATTATTCCGTGATGGTGTAGTAATATATACAGGGGAACTTGCTTCGCTAAAACGATTTAAGGATGATGTTAAAGAAGTCGATGCCGGTTACGAATGTGGATTGAACATCGCAAACTTTAATGATATTAAAGTTGGTGACATTATCGAAGGTTACAAATTTATTGAAACGAAAAAGAAGCTTGTTTAATAATGTCGATTAGAAAAGAAAAAATAGAGACCTTAATTAAAGAAGAGTTGAGTTTAATTTTCCTACATAAACTCCAAGACCCGCAATTTGGGTTGGTCACAATAACAAATGTTGCTGTTTCACCGGATATACGTGTTGCAAAAGTTTATATCTCCGTTTTTGAAAAAGAAAATAGAGAAGCTATCCTCGAGAAAGTGACCGAGTTGAAAGGTTTTATAAGAGGGCAATTATCTCAAAAAATAAAACTACGTCATACACCCGAGCTTACTTTTTTTATTGACGACACTCTTGATTATGTTGAGAAGATGGAAGATTTATTTAAAAAACTGCATGACGATGATAAACAAAGCAACGAATGAGTTTTTGAATTTTGATTTCACCAATGGCGAAGTAATTCTAATTGATAAAGATGAAGGCATTAGTTCTTTTGGTATTGTAAATAAGCTTAGAAAAATTACCG
>CAYLVF010000159.1:3506-3795 GCA_964387045.1 uncultured Melioribacter sp.
GGGATTAAAAAAATCGGTCATGCGGGAACTTTAGACCCCAAAGCGACCGGCTTACTGATTATCTGTACAGGAAAGAAAACTAAAGAGATCAGCAAATTTCAGGACTTAATAAAAGTTTATTCGGGTATAATATCTCTCGGCAGAACTTCTCGCTCTATGGATTCTGAAACAGAGCTGTCCGGATCTGTGAAAACCGATTTTGTTAATCTTGAAAAACTGAACGAAGTCCGTAATTTTTTCCTCGGGAAAATTCAACAGATTCCGCCTATGTATTCTGCTTTGAAACATA
>CAYLVF010000159.1:3805-6259 GCA_964387045.1 uncultured Melioribacter sp.
GAAAATCTCTTTACAAATACGCAAGAAAGGGAATTGAGATTAAGCGTGAACCAAGAGAAGTTAAGATCTACGATTTTATTATTGAAAAATACGTTGAACCTGATGTTTACTTTAGAATATCTTGTTCAAAAGGAACATACATAAGAGTAATTGCAGATGATTTCGGGAAAAAAATCGGTACCGGTGGTTATCTTAAAAAGTTAAGAAGAGAAGCGATAGGTCAGTACAATGTTGAATCAGCTTTTACAATTAACGAATTTGAAAAAGTTTTTAATTCTATTTCGGTTAATAGGGAATGAGAATTCTTTCTGATAAAAATGATACACAAAAATTAGAAAACACTTGTGTTACAATCGGTACTTTTGACGGGCTTCATTTAGGTCATCAAAATATTTTAAGTGTTCTTTCAAATATTGCAAAGCAAAAAAAATTACAAAGCACTGTCGTTTCTTTTGACCCGCATCCTAGAAAAGTTATTGCAAAAGGATATGATATTAAAATCCTTACCACCATCGAAGAGAAAAAAGAATTACTGGAACAATTTGGTGTTGATAATTTCTATTTAATAAACTTTACAGAAGAATTTTCCGAACAATCTTCTGAGGATTTTGTTAAGAACTTTATAGTTGATAAGTTTGATGCAAAACATGTTGTTGTCGGACATGATCATAAATTTGGGAAAGACCGCGGAGGTGATGCTGATTCTTTATGTGAACTAGGAGAAAAATACGGGTTTGATGTTACGCCTGTTGATGCGGTAAAACTTAATGGTGAAATAATAAGCAGCAGTTTGATTAGAAATGCATTACTCGACGGAAATATCGACAAAGCAAATGCGTTTCTTGGTAGAAGTTACACTATGCAGGGTGAAGTTGTGACAGGTGCTAAAAGAGGACGGATACTAGGTTTCCCTACTGCTAATTTAGGAATGAGTAATTCTAATAAACTAATTCCGCAAACCGGAGTTTATGCCGTAGGGTGTGATTTGAACGGTGAAGATTTACACGGGGTTATGAACATTGGTTATCGACCAACATTTGCCGACACAACAGAGCTTGTTCCCGAAGTGCATCTGTTCAATTTTAACAGAAATATTTATGGTGAAATTTTAAAAGTGAATTTTATAAAAAAAATACGTCCGGAAAAAAAATTTTCTTCAAAAGAGGAATTAATTACGCAAATAGAATTGGATAAAATAAAAGCAGCAAAAATTTTAGCAGTAGAAATAACTAATTAATCCCGGTTGTAAATGAGTAAAGCTCAATTTTCTATTACTGGGGTTACATTAATAATTAATTTATAGGAGTTACAAATGTCTTTAACAAAAGAACAAAAATCAGAACTAATTAAAAAATTTGGTAAAAGTGAAAACGATAGCGGAACCGCTGAAGTTCAAGTAGCAATTCTTACTCTAAGAATTAACGAACTTACCGATCACTTCGGAAAACATTCCAAAGATCATTCTTCAAGAAGAGGTTTGATGAAAATGGTTGGTAAAAGAAGAAGATTACTCGATTATCTTGCCAAAAAAGATATTAACAGATATAGAGCAGTCATTAAAGAACTCAATATCAGAAAATAAGGATTATAATGGATATTATACGTAAAGAAGTTGAAATTGGGGGGAAGAAACTTATCCTCGAAACCGGTAGATTGGCTAAACAAGCTGACGGCGCTGTAATGGTGCGTTACGGAGATACTATGGTATTGGTAACTGCAGTTGCATCAAGTGAAGCTAAAGAAGACATTGATTTTTTCCCTCTTTCGGTTGAATATAGAGAAAAAGCTTTCGCAGCCGGTAAATTTCCCGGTGGTTTCTTTAAAAGAGAAGGTAGACCTACCGAAAAAGAAGTCTTAAGTTCAAGATTAATTGATAGACCTATAAGACCTCTTTTCCCGAAAGAATTTAAAAATGAAACACAAATTATAGCAAGTGTTTATTCTTTTGACGGAGAAAATGATTCCGATGTTTTAGCCGCCGTAGGTGCTTCTGCCGCGCTTCATATATCTAGAATTCCCTTTCTTGAACCTATTGGAGAGGTAAGGGTTGGGCGTATTGACGGTGAATTAATTGTTAACCCGACAATGAAGCAAGTTGAAGCTAGCGATATCGAACTTACTGTTGCCGGCACTGAAGATTCAATTATGATGGTGGAAGGTGAAGCAAAAGAAATCTCTGAAGAAGATTTTCTAAAAGCACTGAGATTTGCTCATGAAGAAATCAAAAAAATAGTTCAAGTTCAGAATGAACTAAGAAATGCCTGCGGAATAGAAAAAATGACCGTTGTTGAAAAATTATACACCGAAGGTTTGGAACAAGATGTAAAAGAACTTGCTTATGATAAATATTCTGAAATTGTAAGTATGTCTCTTGCAAAGGAAGAGAGATCTACTAAAAATAAAGAATTGAACGAATCGGTTCTCCAAGCTCTAGCAGAAAAATATCCCGAACAT
>CAYLVF010000160.1:0-6218 GCA_964387045.1 uncultured Melioribacter sp.
AATTTACAATTAGTAAAAACTCATAAATAATTTGTAGATAAAGAGTTTCAATTAATGTAAAGCGATAAGCAAATTTGCTCTGTAAAATTTGCACGAGAGATACATCAAAACCCAGCTTAATTGCAAATGGAATAAAAAAGATCGGATTAACAAATCCGACAAAGAAGCAGAAGAGTAAAATGAGATTTATCAAATGCCAAACTGCCAGAAAGATTTTGTGCTTTAATAAATAATAATTTGACGTGGATGTGTGCCGTGCTTTTTGAATTAAATAATCTTTCCAATTTTCTTTTGTAGTTGAATAAACAAATGCGTCCGGACTCTCAACGGTGCCAATTTTCATTTTGTTTTTTACGGCTTCGCGAATCAAAAGATCGTCATCGCCGCAAAGTGTCTGAAGTGTTTTGCTGAAACCTTCCAACTTTTCGAACGCGCTTTTATGAAAGCCGAAACTTCTTGCAGCCGCCGAATAAGGAAAACCAAATTTTGCGGCGGTAAAAGTTAGAATGTGTGAGCGAAGATTTTCGAACGCAGCAATTTTATTTACAAAACTTCCGGTTTGTTTGTAAGGTGAAATACCGAAAAGAAAATCAAAACCTTCGGTAAACTTTTCGGAATATCGAATCAACCAATTTGGTTCCGGTTTGCAGTCCGCATCCGTAATTAAAATGAAATCATTTTGTGCATGCGCAATCCCAATATCGAGTGCACCTTTTTTACCGGGATGCTTTTTACCGGATGAGTCAAATAATTTCGCGTTGGGAGTTGTTAAAATAAATTCATCCATTACGCGTTTTGTGTTATCGGTCGATTGGTCGTTAATAAGAATAATCTCGTAATCGTCTTTTGGATAATTTAATTTTCTCAATGACTCGAAAAGGGGAGCCACTGTTTTTTCTTCGTTGTGTGCGGCAATAATAATTGAGAATTTGATGTGAGTATTATTCATACATGCAATTTTAAGAATAGTATGAATGAAAATCTTGCTTTTGTAAAAATTCCCGTAAACTTGAATATTGCGGGGAAATGGTGGCAGTAAAACACCTACGGCGTTTTGAATGTTTTTGTTTATTCTCTTTTTTTTTACAATAATAAAATCCCGATGGGCTTTTCTATTTAATTCTTACCGCAATGAACTCCGTTAGAAGTTCCATTATGGTAACACATTTGCTAATCGGAAATACCGTACTAATTTTCAGAACTCAGAAAGTAATATTATTACATAGCCTACTTCTGGTGAAAGCATTATAAATGTAATACTTGCATACTAAATAATACTTTAGTATAATATCCTACATTATTAGGAGGTAATATGAATACTACCATAGTAACAACAAAAGGGCAAATAGTCATTCCTGCAGAAATACGTAAAAAATATGGATTAAAAGTTGGAACAAAAATCCGTTTTGATGATGAAGACGGTGAAATAAAACTTGTTCCGATAACAGAAGAATTAATTAAAAATAATATTGGTTTGCTGCGTACAAAAGGTAAACTTCTTAAAGCGCTGCAAAAGGAAAAAGAAATTGAGCGCGAGTTATGAAAAAATATGTTCTCGATTCATATGCATTATTTGTTTACCTGGAAGGAGAAAAAGGTGCTGATATAGTAGCTTCAATTCTATCGGATGCATTATATGAAAAAAACAAAGTATTTATGAGTGTCGTGAATTGGGGTGAGGTTTATTATATAGTACTCAGAGAACAAGGCAAACAAGCTGCCGAATTATATCTAAAGACAATCGACAGGTATCCAATAGGAATAATTGATGCTGACAAAGAAATCACTCTTGAAGCAGCGAAAATAAAATCATCAAACAAACTCTCTTTTGCAGATGCATTTGCTGCCGGTTTAGCTAAACTAAAAAAAGCAATGTTGGTTACCGGTGATAAAGAATTTAAATCACTAAGCAAAGAGATAATGATTGAATGGCTTTGAAATTTCGGAAAACCCCGGGATTTTTCAGAAAGAAATGTGATGCAAGAATAAATTAGTTAGCTTAAGTAGTTGGATAAATCCCGGGGTTTCTTATATACTTAAAACTCTTCCTCAAGCAGCCACTCTTCTGCAATATCATCCGAAATTCCTTGAATAAATCTTGACGGCTTTGAAATTGTTACACCTTGAAATCTGTCAAAGATATTCATTGGATATGAAACAAAAAGATTCTGTTTTGCACGGGTTGAAGCAACATACATTAATCTTCTTTCTTCTTCCAAAGCTTCATTATTTCCGTAAGATTGACCGGAAGGGAACATTCCTTCTAAAGCATGAATGATAAAAACAGAATGCCATTCCAATCCTTTTGCGGAATGAATTGTCGAAAGAATGAGTTTCTCATTTTCTTTATCTTCGGCTTCAACATCGGTAACTGTATCTTGAGGAGGTTCAAGTGCCATATCGGCTAAAAAGCTGTCGAGACTTCTATAATTTTCAGCGATGTTTACAAAAACTTCCAAATCCTTTTTTCGTTTGTTGAAGTCATCATACTTATTCATAAAAAGGGGATCGTAATATTTTATTGCCTGCATCGCTTTTTCAGCGGGAGTTTCTTTTTTCGAGTGAAGATCATGAAGTAAAACAAATAGTTGATAAAGTTTTTCTCCAAAAGATGATCTCTCCGCAATTGCATCGGGATTTGCTTTAAAATGAATTTTGTTTTGCGATATTTCATCCAAAATCATTTGTGCTTTTTTCGGACCGATACCTTCATGTAAAAGTAATATTCTATACCAGCTAACAAAATCTTTTGGATTTGCCGCTATACGCATAAATGCCAATACATCTTTTACGTGAGCAGTTTCGACAAATTTCATTCCGCCAAATTTTATAAAGGGAATGTTCGCTTTATTCAACTCAATTTCCAGATCAAAAGAGAAATAAGAATTTCTAAAGAGAATAGCTATATCACTTAGCGGAACTTCTTCTTCTCTAAGTTCTAAGATTTTATCTACTATAAATCTTGACTGCATATTTTCGGTCGCTGCTGAAATTATCGCAGGCAATTCACCGAATGGTTTTCTTGTAAATAGATGCTTTTCATACTTTTCTATTGCATGATCTATTATATAATTGGCAAAGTTCAAAACCGATTGAGTACTTCGATAATTTTCTTCTAATTTTATTATTTCTACGTTTTCAAAAAGATTCGGGAAATCCATTATATTTTTAAAGTTTGCACCTCGGAATGAATAAATAGATTGAGAATCATCTCCCACGACCATCACGTTATTATGAGTTTGAGCTAAACCTTTTACAATATCTGCCTGTAATTTATTTGTATCTTGATATTCATCAACCATAACAAATTTTATTGACGATAGTAAATTTTTTGCACCAGGTGAAAGATCGAATAAAAATTTCCGTAAATAAATCAGTAAGTCATCGTAATCCAATAAGCTGTTTTGCTTTTTATAGGATTGGTAGATTTTTCCAATTTCAAGGATTTGATCTGTGAACTTTGCGAAATGCGGGTAGTCTATTTCGAGAATTTCTTCAATCTTTCTACCTGTATTTACACTTAATGATAATACTTTGAAGATAGTCTGCTTATTCGGGAAACGTTTCTTTAATTCTTGTAAATTAAGTTGACCCCGTATGAGATTAATTACATCTTCACTGTCGCCTTGATCAAGAATAATAAAACCGGAATTCAAACCAACATCTTTTGCATATTTTCTTAAAGTGAGATTTGCAAAAGAATGAAAAGTACCGCCGTTAATTTTTGAACAGCGGTTATCCAACAATATAGCTGCGCGGTTCATCATCTCGCGTGCAGCTTTTCTGGTAAATGTTAAAAGCAAAATTGACTGCGGATCGTAACCCATTTCAACAAGTCGAGCAACGCGATAAACTAAAGTTCTTGTCTTGCCCGTTCCTGCACCGGCAATCAATAAGTAAGACCCATCAACTGCTTTAACTGCTTCAAATTGTGCGGGGTTTAATTCATTTTCATAATCGATTGTGAAACGGGCTTGTCCGCCCAGAAGGCGGGCTTCATCAATTTTTGCATTGAAGCCCGCTTTATCAACTCTGGTAAGCTTATATTTTTTTGCCATTATCTGCGGAGAGCTTTAGGTTTATTCAGTATTTCGGAAAATAAAATAAATTCACGAATAGTTTCTGGGTTAGTGATTTTTCTTTTTAAACTCATAACGAAATTTGACGCATATGTTGTTTCACTCAGATCTTCGACTTCAATATCATCGGGAAGATTTTGAAGACTTTTCCTTGCATCGGCTATCTTCTTCTCAAGCGCTTTTGTCGGGTTTATAAATTCGCTTTCTGTGTGAAATTTCTCCTTCTTGACGGTGCGAGGAGGTGTGTTGACTATTACGTCCTTGAATTCTTCTTCCGGATTCCATGAAGAATCGTTATATCCATAAGATTCCTCGGTTATGTCGGAAGGGGTTCTAGATTTTTGCGATCCATCTTCATCAGGAATTTTCAAACCAAACAATTGTTCAAGAATATCTTTAGTTGATTCTTGTTTTTCAACTCTTCGCTCTCTAGTAGTATGAACCTCTTGTTCAGCTTGTTTCTCTCTTTGCTGCTGCTGTTTTTTCTTCTTACCTAAAAAATTCTGCAAAGCAGCAACTATGAAAAAAATAATTAATAGATATTCAAATAAGTTACCTTCCATTAGGATCCTTATCCTTTTTTTCTTCAGGTTTTGCGATTGTATTTCGCATGTCGGTATCCGCCTGAATATTTCTCAGATTATAATAATCCATAATTCCTAGATTACCGGCTCTGAACGCTTCAGAAATTGCTTTCGGAATTTCTGCTTCTGCTTCAACAACTTTAGCACGCATTTCGGCAACTCTTGCTTTCATTTCTTGTTCGGTTGCAACCGCAGCGGCTCTTCTTTCTTCGGCTTTAGCTCTTGCTACTTTCAGGTCTGCATCGGCTTGATCTGTTTGTAATATAGCGCCGATATTTGTACCTACATCAACATCTGCAATATCAATTGAAAGAATTTCAAAAGCTGTTCCGGAATCCAAACCTTTAGCAAGTACAACTTTCGAAATACTGTCGGGGTTTTCTAATACAGCTTTGTGAGAATCGCTTGAGCCGATAGTTGATACAATACCTTCGCCAACACGTGCCAATATTGTAGCTTCACCGGCTCCGCCGACCAATCTTTCAATGTTGGTACGTACTGTAATTAATGCTTTTGCTTTCAACTGAATACCATCTTTAGCAACTGCCGCCACAAGCGGTGTTTCAATTACTTTTGGAAGAACAGACATTTTTACTGCTTCCAAAACATCGCGACCGGCTAAATCAATTGCTGCTGCTTTTTCGAAACTTAGACTTAAATTTGCTTTGTTTGCCGAAATCAAAGCATTTACAACTTTAATAACATTACCTCCGGCGAGGTAATGAGCTTCCAGCAATGCTGTCTCTAAGTCAATACCGGCTTTTGTTGCTGAAATCTGACTTCTGACAATGACCGGAGGTGAAACTTTTCTGAGTCTCATCCCTACAAGGTCTTTGAATATTTTTAGCCGAACACCGGAAAAATATGCTGTTATGAATAATCCGATCGGTACAAAATAGAAGAAAAGCAGTAAGAAAAACACTGCTCCAATTATTATTAATATTGATACACCTGATACTGCGTCCATTGTTACTCCTTTTTAATTGTCTTATTAAATGCAAATTAACAAAAAATTCGTCAATCTTCTAAAAAACCGGTAATCATTTCGGACTTGTAGAAGTTCGGATTCTTTTGTTATCTTGTATTCAGGATACATTATATGTATTTTTGAAACAATTTTTATTGAATATATGTTAGAGATAACAATAATATAGGTAAAGGAAATTATTATGGAAGGAAATTTTTCCGAACGAGTACAAGAAGTAATTAGGCTAAGTAGAGAAGAAGCTTTAAGATTAGGGCACGATTATATCGGGACAGAGCATCTTTTGCTTGGTATCATTCGTGAAGGACAGGGCGTTGCTGTAAAAATTCTTCGTAATCTTGATGTTGATCTCGTGAAACTCAAAAAGGCTATTGAAGATACGGTTAGAAGCGCCGGCGGCACTTTAACAATCGGCAATATTCCGTTAACAAAACAGGCTGAAAAAGTTCTTAAAATTACTCAAATAGAATCAAAAATTTATAAATCGGATGTTATTGGTACTGAGCATATTCTACTTTCTCTACTAAGGGATGAAGATAATATTGCTACTCAAATTTTGCATCAGTTCAG